>CAMQUV010000254.1 GCA_947037995.1 uncultured Rikenellaceae bacterium | reverse complement strand
GTTATCAATGACGAAAATGTAATAAGCGCACTGCAACAAAACGCCGTTAGATATGACAAAAATGGCGAAGAACACTACGACGTAATCTCCGCATTCATTAAAAGTGTCAGGGGAAGCGACCCACAAGCAGCAATTTACTACCTCGCAAGAATGATAGCCGCTGGGGAAGAGGCACGATTCATAGCACGTAGACTCGTTATCCTAGCTGGCGAAGATATTGGCCTAGCAAACCCAAATGCACTACTCATAGCAAACGCTTGCTTTGAAACTGTGCACAATATAGGAATGCCCGAGGCCCGAATCCCACTTGCCGAGGTGACTATATACCTAGCTTCATCGCCAAAAAGCAACTCGGCTTACCTAGCTATTGACGCCGCGCTGCAACTTGTGAAACAAGACAAACACAGACCCGTGCCGCTACACCTTCGCAATGGAGTGACATCACTTATGCGCAAAGAAGGATACGGGGCTGGGTACCTATATGCACACGATTATCCAAAACATTTTGTCAAACAACAGTTCCTGCCTGATGACGTAAATCAACAGTTCTGGACGCCTGCAGACAACCAATCAGAAGAAAAATTATCACAACATCTCAATACACTATGGAACAACTATTAAAAGAAAACCCGAAAAATAACTTTTTCCTCATTGCAGGACCCTGCGTTATAGAAAGTCGCGAGAATGCGATGCTTATTGCCGAAAAAATGGTGGAAATATGCGCCAGACTAGAGATACCGTACCTATTCAAAGGCTCGTATCGCAAGGCAAATAGGTCACGTAAAGACTCATTTGCGGGTATCGGAGACATTAAAGCTCTCGAAATCATTGCCGAAATTGGACAAAAATTTAACATCCCAACTGTTACAGACATACACAACCCTGACGAGGCAGCGATGGCAGCTAAATACGTCGATGTACTGCAAATCCCTGCTTTCTTGTGCCGACAAACAGACCTACTTGTGGCGGCCGCGGCGACTAATAAATGGGTAAATATCAAAAAAGGACAGTTCCTAGCACCTGAATCTATGCAGTTTGCCGCAAACAAAGTGATAGACGAGGGAAACTCGAATGTTATGCTTACAGATAGAGGCGTAAACTACGGTTACCAAGACCTTATTGTAGATTATCGTGGGATACCTACTATGAAAAAATTTGGGCACCCAGTTATACTTGACATCACACACTCGCTGCAACAGCCTAATCAAACATCAGGAGTGACAGGAGGAAGACCAGACCTTATCGAAACTATCGCCAAAGCGGGTATCGTAACGGGAGTTGACGGCATTTTTATGGAGACACACCCCGACCCATCTGTTGCCAAATCTGATGGTGCTAATATGCTGAGACTTGACCTTGTCGAAACTATGCTAACGAAACTGGTTAAAATAAGACAATGTGTTAATAACCTCTAAAAACACTTCAAAAAAACTCGGAACATATAAATGATGTGTAGTAAAAAGAATTTTCGAAAATCAAGCTACACCCTCGCACTCTTTATGCTAATTATATTGTCCACGACGCTTAGACTTAATGCGCAAGTGAACAATTATAATAGAGACAAAAACAGCCTCTATAGCGATACTTTGGGGGTGAGCGAAACTGTGGAGAAAATTACGGGCAAAACATCCGCTTTCTACGACACACTACTGAATAACAAAAGTTGGTTCATTAGAGAAGTGACGCAACTCATCATACGCTCAAATGCCACCAAATCGTACGAAATGGATAGAGATATCCCCATCTCGAACTCAATTATTAGCCAAGAGTATTTCCAAATATTCAAAGGCAAAACTATTGCAGATATACAAATCTACATAGCTGATATTAGTAACTCTGAGAACAAAATCGACCCAAACTGGGCGGAAAGAACACTTGATAACCTACACAACAAAACGTCATACAATACTATCAAGAAAAACCTCCTGTTTGAAGTCGGGGACAAGCTAAACCCTTACACTCTGCAGGTTAACGAACAACTACTTAGGGCCAAAGCGTATCTCACAGATGCCTATTTCATAATAGTTAATGACCCTTATAACCCCAACGCTGTAATTATTAAGGTATATACGCGCGACACCTGGACGATTTCGGTTGATGCTGGGCTGGGCTCAAGCCCTTATGTGTCAATCTTTGACAAAAACTTTATCGGACTGGGAAACACGCTCAAAGGGATTTTTCGGCCGAAATACAAAGAGCAAGATTATGCCGGCGAAATTCAATATAAAGTCGACAATATCTTTGGGACATTTGCTAATGCGCAGTTCAATCTTGGGTTTGGAAGGACCAACAATGCAGCTGAAATTATACTAAATAAGGATTATATACTTCCGGGGAAATCACTATGGGGAGTTAGAGCGGGGTTTCGTACAAATAATAGGCATTCGCCATACTTCGATTCGCTCTACAACGTGAAAGAGCAACAATATGGTGGTCACTTCGGTCAAACATTCAAGGTGTCGAATTACGACAATACCGTAGCATATTTCACACTCGCGGGGCTGTATAAAGAG
>CAMQUV010000253.1 GCA_947037995.1 uncultured Rikenellaceae bacterium | reverse complement strand
TTTTATGGGTTTAGGTATAGGGTTAAATTCCTCGGGGTCAGGCATTTGGTATGGGGCATCAATATCGAGGTCAAAGTTTGCAATAACGAATAGGTGGTCCCAAAGCATATGTCTAAATTCCTCGGTATCGCGTCTGTGCGGCGAGAGGTTAGCCATAATACTCACCACCACCGCCGCCTGTTCATTACGTTGTTCTCGCGATTCGATAGTTTTGAGAAATGCGACCATTTTCTGGACATTTCGTCCGTATTCAGGGAGCTGCACGGGTGTTGATAGTTGGTCTGCGAGGTTGATATTCATAAAATGTATGTATGTGTAATGGTATTTCGGTATATATTATTGGAATTATAAAAAAACGAAAAATATTTCGGTTGTTTTTTTCTAGTAGCAAATATAATTATTATCTTTGATTAATGAAAGCAAAATGGATTAAAATTTCAAATAATTGTAAATAGATAAGATTATATGGCAAAAATACTCGTAGCGGACGATGAGCGCAGCGTTCGCACCACACTAAAAGAACTTCTGGAGATAGAGGGTCACACCCCCGTGATAGTCAGCGATGGCCGTGCAGCACTCGCCGAATTCAAGACCACTAAGTTTGATTTGGTGATAACCGACCTCAAGATGCCGTATTTATCTGGCGACAAGCTGATTGCAGAGCTCAAACTGCTCGACCCGAACGTGGTTATCATAGCCATTTCGGCCTACCACCAGATACCAAATGTAGTGGGCTGTATGCGCGAGGGAGCGATAAATTTCATCTCCAAACCCATCGAATTCAACACGCTTCTAACAGCAATCGCCGAAGCTCTAACATATCGCGACAATCCGAAGAATAACGTACAAAAATCACGCCCCCTAATCGAGCCCAAATACGAGATGATAGGCACTAGCGCCCCAATGGAAGAGGTGCGACAACTGATTGAAAAAGTAGCCCCCTCAGACGCTCGAGTACTTATCACGGGCGAAAATGGCACCGGCAAAGAGCTGGTCGCACACGCCATACACAACAAAAGTAAACGCAACAAAGCACCCTTCATAACACTCAACTGCGCGGCTATTCCTGCGGACTTAATCGAAAGTGAACTCTTCGGCCACGAAAAAGGCTCGTTCACTTCGGCCATAAAACTACGCCTCGGCAAGTTCGAACAAGCCAACGGCGGAACACTCTTTCTCGACGAAATTGGCGATATGAACATATCTGCCCAAGCAAAAGTACTGCGCACACTCGAAGAGAATAAAATCAGTAGAATCGGTGCTGAAAATGATATAAATATAGATGTCCGAGTGATTTGCGCTACCAATAAATCCCTCTCCGAAGAGATTAAAAATGGCTCGTTCCGAGAAGACCT
Organism: uncultured Rikenellaceae bacterium; assembly: GCA_947037995.1. Classification (GTDB taxonomy): domain Bacteria; phylum Bacteroidota; class Bacteroidia; order Bacteroidales; family Rikenellaceae; genus Mucinivorans. Next base: position 1,163 of record CAMQUV010000253.1, on the reverse strand, counting down.
ATACCACCGACTTGGCGTTATCGTCATAAAAGTCCCCAGCCTCAACCAACGAACCGAGGATATACCGCTACTAATCAACCACTTCGTAGAGCAGGTCTGTGCCAAAATAAATGTCGAACACAAAGAATTCACGCCAAAAGCCATCGAAATGCTACAAAAATACCCCTGGAGTGGTAATATTCGCGAACTCCGAAACGTTATAGAAAGACTACTCGTGCTGGGCGAAAACCCTATCGACCAAACTGACATAGAAATCTATGTCGAACCATACCTTATTCAACTCTAAGGCACATACCCGAACTACACACAATCACCACAAATTATATTGCACAAATGTCAAACAAAAATTACTGCGTAATAATGGCAGGCGGAACCGGCAGCCGGTTCTGGCCACTCTCCACCAACGATTGCCCAAAACAATTCCTCGACCCAATGGGAACAGGCAAGAGTTTCCTACAAAGCACGTTCGAGAGATTCCTACCAATTATTCCACAAGAGAATTTTATTATCGTCACTAGCGCCGCCTATAAGGATAAGATACTAGAACACCTACCCGAACTCTCCGAACACCAAATACTACTCGAACCACTCCGACGCAACACAGCGCCCTGCATACTCTATGCGGTCAAAAGAATCGAAGCGATTACCCCCGACGCCAACATAGTTGTAGCGCCATCTGACCACATCGTACTCAACCAAGTCGAATTCCTCGAGGTTATCAAAGAGGGGCTAGATTTTGTAGACAACTCCCCAAATTTGCTAACCATAGGCATAAAACCCAACAGACCCGAAACGGGATACGGCTACATACAGTTTGACGTTGAGCAGACGGGCAATAAGATTAACAGCGTCAAGACTTTCACTGAGAAACCAGACAAGGAGTTAGCACAAGTATTTATAGATAGCGGCGAATTTTTATGGAACTCGGGCATCTTTTTATGGTCGCTCAAAGCCATCGACACGGCCTTCCGACAACATTTGCCAGAGCTCTACCAACAATTCAACGAGGGCAAAGATTTGTTCAACACTTCGGAGGAGCAATCGTTTATTAATAACATTTACCCTGAGTGCAGCAATATTTCCATAGACTACGGAATAATGGAAAAATCAGAAACTGTCAGATCGGAAGAGCACACGTCTGAACTCCAGTCACCGCTCATTAT
>CAMQUV010000252.1 GCA_947037995.1 uncultured Rikenellaceae bacterium | reverse complement strand
TATGTTATTTTCTTTGGTATCTCCTAGTGAGTAGCTAGCAAAGAAGTTGTTGCAGGGGCATTTTCCATAAATCATTTTTTCGGCAGGGTCGAATGAAAGGACGATATCGTAGTTCGCGATTTCGTTACCGTTTAGTTCGGCTAGTTTCCAACTTGAGTTTTCGAGGTCGCCAATTTTCGGGCTTCCTTGTCTGCAGGCGCAGCAGGCTGTAAATAGGAGTGCGACGCAAATTAATGCGCATAGTTGTTTGAAAGTTTTCATTTTGTTGTATTTTTTTATTAGATTTGTACGCGTTTTGCCCACCCATAACCCCCTTTAATGCGCGCCGTATGGTGCGAGAGTGTGGATTGGTGTGGCAAATATAGCGTATTAATTTATTCCTAACAACTAAAACTGATTTTAATATGAACAAAGTTATCTCTTCGCCTAATGCTCCTAAAGCAGTTGGACCATATTCACAAGCTATACTAGCTGGCTCAACTCTTTATATCTCTGGACAACTGCCAGTTAACCCCCAAACAGGAACTGCACCGCAGACTATCGAAGAACAAACTATACAATGCTTTAAAAACATCGAAGCTATTCTTTCTGAAGCTGGATTCTCGAAAAATGATGTCGTGAAATCTACCGTGCTGCTTAGCGATATCGCTGATTTTGCTGCTATGAACGCCGTATATGGTGAGTTTTATAGCGAACCTTTCCCTGCTAGAGTCGCTTACCAAGTTGCCGCACTACCACTAGGCGTGAAAGTTGAAATCGAAACTATTGCTTGCAAATAATATTTAACCATAGTAAAGCAAGAAATCACAACAGATGACAAAAAAATACCTGCTATTGACGCTCGTCGCTACCCTGATGATGGGACTATATGCGCACGAGGCTAATGGGGAGACGCCTCGTAGTAAAAAAAATATCGTGACACAAGAAATTGACTCCCTGAGATATAAAATCGGGCAAATGCTTGTGTGCGGATTCAAAGGAGTGCAACCCGATGACCATACGAGACTTGTCCTAAGTCGACACTTTATCGGTGGAGTTATTCTGTTCGATAAAGACGTGTCGAATAACTTTAAAACTCGTAATATTATTAATCCAGCGCAACTTAAATGCCTGGTGAATGACCTAAAACAACTTAGCACGACTAAACTGCTTGTCGCTATTGACCAAGAAGGCGGAAGAGTGGCGAGGCTGAGACCGCAAAAAGGGTTCGCTAAGTCTGTCTCGGCAGATTATATAGGGAGTCTGGATAACCCTGATTCTACAAAATACTACGCTGCCCTGCAAGCTGATGAATTGGTGGAAATGGGTATTAACCTAAACCTTACACCCTGCGTTGACCTTAATGTTAATCCCGAAAATCCAATTATTGGGAAACTCGATAGAGCATATAGCTGCAACCCATATACGGTGGCTAAACACGCGCAAATTGTTATTGATGAACACAATAAAAAAGGAATCGTAACATCTCTTAAACACTTTCCGGGGCACGGTAGCTCTACGGCGGATAGCCATAAAGGTATTACGGACGTAACCAAAACATTCCAACTCGAAGAGCTTATACCATACAAGAAATTGATTGATGCGGGGTATAACGATATAGTGATGATGGGACACATTATTAATAATAATATAGACTCATTGCCGGCGTCATTGTCAAAGAAATCGGTCAAACTTCTTCGCGAAAACTACGGTTTTAATGGCGTGATTGCCACGGATGACCTTAATATGGGAGCAATATCAAAACATTTCCCGTATCACGATGCGCTAAAATTGGCGATTAATGCTGGGGTAGATATGATTATTATTGGGAATAATGGCAGAGAATATATACCTACACTTATACACAATACTATCGCACATATTTATGAAATGGTAGAAAATGGTGAAATTCCTGAACAGAGAATTAATGATGCCTACAACAAAATAAAAATACTAAAACAAAATATCAACTAAACAGAATGAAACACACTAAAATTATCATTGCGGCACTTTGTATAATTGCACTTAACACTGCTTGTAGTACCAAAACGAACTTTTCGCTCGATTCACCTAATGCTAAACTTGTTGCAAATGTTAACCTTACGCCAGTAGGGCAACTTTCGTATAATGCTATATTTAATGGTGAGGAAATTATCAATAATTCACTACTTGGAATTGTCGTTAATGGCGATAGTCTATATAATAACCTCGAAATACTTGATGTAGCGTTCAATTCAGTCGACCAAGAATGGCAAATGCCGTGGGGACAAAACAAAAATATCGTTGATAACCATAACGCTATATTGGTGAAATTAAAACATAAACCATCGGGCACATTCTTGAACGTAGAATTCAAAGCTTTCGATGATGCGCTGGCTTTTAGATATATCCTGCCTCACCAAATGAAAGAAGCTGTTGTGCAAGACGAACTCTCGCAAATAGTTGTGGCTGATAATCCTGAAATCTGGTGGAGCTATGCTGACTTTAACACCTACGAAAAAACGTTTATGCATACAAAACTTGATAGCGCTAGCTGGGTGGCTA
>CAMQUV010000251.1 GCA_947037995.1 uncultured Rikenellaceae bacterium | reverse complement strand
TAATGAGCGGTGACTGGAGTTCAGACGTGTGCTCTTCCGATCTGGAGGATTTGGGTATTTACGCCAAACATCCCGAACACCTGATTGTCTCTGGCTTCTGCGCAAAGGTGCGCGAGAGTAGAGTCGCGGTTGACTACGATATGGGATTGTAAAATCGCCCAAACTAACTCAGTAGACAGGTTTGCCATCTTCTGGCAATCTGTCTACCCCTTTATAATTTTTAAGATTAATTCGCATATATGGACATATCAAAAAACTTAACACAAGTATTAAGACCCATTTCGGGGATTATTTTAAAAGTGTTGTTCGCATTCCTAACGATGGCACTGTTGAGAATGCATTTTTTTTGCTTTAACTCGGAGATTTTTGGCGAGATTACGAGCCCCGAAATTCTTGACATTGTCTTAGGTGCATTTGTCTTCGATAGCGCCAATGTTTGTTGCATTTTTGCACTGTTTGTCATACTCAGCGTGATGCCCGTCTCGCAGTCTTTTGAGGCCAAATTGTGGTTCAAAAGAACTGTTATGTGGAGCTATTTAGTGGGGTATTTTATTGTCGTGGTGACTAATTTGGCCGACAGTGTCTATTTTAGCTTTTCGCGCAAAAGATTCACGGCAGAGGATTTCCACTTTTTTGATAATAGCAATACGGGCGATATTGTCCTCACTGCAATGGGCGAATATTGGCCACTGTTGATTGTGATTATTGTGACGATGGCTTTGGCTGTTTTTGTTTATAAGAAAATTGATTTGCTAACTCAACCCCGATGCAGAGTCTACGAACCAGTCTATTATATTACAAGGGTAACCCTTCTTTTATTGAGCCTGTTTGCTTTGATTTTTGGAGCTAGTGGTGGTCTGGGAGATGGCGCTAAGCTCGTAAAGCTGAATAATGCTGGGCACTACACTATCACTTCCGACAAAGCGGCAATTGTTCTGTGTAATCCATTATGTATGTTGCAAACAAGTGGCAGTCAACAGGTTGATGAGATGGTGTTCTTTGAGGATTCGACAGCGCTAAAATATTTCAATCCTGTTATCACGTTGCCTCGGGATTCGCTTTTTGGTACGCAAAAAGGTAAAAATCTTGTTATACTGGTGCTCGAGAGCTTTTCGTCACAACATTCTAAGTTGCTTCACCCCGAATTTTATGGCGACAACGAGGGCTTCACCCCTTTTCTCGATTCGTTGATGCAACAGGGGTATTATTACACAAGGAGCTATTGCAACGCAAACAAATCATTCGATGCGCTGCCCGCAATCTTGTCGTCAACGCCACCTTTGGGAGGGCCTTTCTCAATGCTGTTGCCGTACTCGTTCAATCGGAACGGGATGGGCTACTATTTTGCCCAGCAAGGCTATGAAACCTCATTTTACAATGGCTCGGTCAAGGGGTCAATGGGCTACGCGGCCAATTCTCGTCGCGCAGGTATTAAGAGCGTAAAATCAAGAGAGGATTACGAAGAGGCGCGTGGCACATCAGACTATGATGGCCATTGGGGAATTTGGGACGAAGAATTTTTACAGTACTATGCCCACGACCTGACTACGCAGTACCAAAACTCGAACAAACCCTTCTTTTCCACGCTATTCACCGTTTCGTCCCACCATCCGTTTGTGTTGCCCGAGAGATATAAGAATAGTTTTCATCAGCTTACCGACAAACATCAAGCGTGTGTAGAGTACACCGATATGTCGCTACGTAAATTTTTCGAGACGGCCAGCACACAGCCTTGGTATGATAGTACTGTTTTCGTTTTAGTAGCCGACCACGATATACGTGATTTATTCGATAAACGAACAATAGCTTCGAAAAACCAGATAATTCATTTTATCTATACTCCTGACGGTTCGCTGCGTGGCAAGCACGATAAAATTACGCAGCAAATTAATATCAGACCCACTATGTACCATCTTTTTGGATACGAGGCTCCGTTCACGACCTTTGGACGTAGCGATTTTGACAACCCCAAACCATTTGCTATTAATGCCGATACGGGTGTATATCAATGGATGGAGCAAGACCAAGTCATAACTTTGGTCGACAAACAACTTAAAACGGTTTATAACTACAACACAGACAAGGAATGTCAATATAATCTAATCGACATTGTGAATATCTCCGAATATAAACAGTGTACAGCTTTCCTACAAGCGTATAACTCCTCTTTAAAACGTAGTAAATTCAAACCAAAACAATAGCCGCAACCAAAACAAAAAGCAGGCTTTGACTCAACTAACCAATAGCTACCTATAAAGCCGACAGGCAATTAAAAGGGGTCTTTGACCCCCAGCGTCAGCAATCCGCCGTGACCAAACAATAAAACAAAAATAACTAGAATAGGCGAAGCTAAGAATATCGAAGGCCTTCCCCAGCCGGAGATGTTCTATATCTGAATATAGAACAAGCCCCGACAGGCCTTCGAAATCCAACCAATTGCAGCCTTTAAGCCCGCGAGCCTGACTTCGTGTGCTGTTAGCACCCTCCCCTTGCGGAGGCGAGCAATACTAGATTGCCCACTCCACAGGCTTTGACTCATAAACAATTGGCAACCAAACAATGCTAATTGCAAATC
>CAMQUV010000250.1 GCA_947037995.1 uncultured Rikenellaceae bacterium | reverse complement strand
CCTCCTCTGTTGAAGATATCGTCAGCAAGTAGGAAGTCGATATCCGTTGTGCGTGGTTCTTTCGAAAATAGAGAGAAGTATCCTTCGTGTAGTCCTATAACGCGATATCCTTTTTGAAGGAAAGTTTTAGCAACGCTACCAACTACGGAGTTCATTCCTGGTGCTGGTCCGCCACCTGTAAGTATTGCAATAGCTTTTGTTTGAGTCATTGTTTCTTTAGGTTTGTGTATATGTATAAAAAAATATTGTCTTAAAAACCAACACTTAGGCAAGCTCTAAAAATAGTTTGCCTAAGTGAATGATTGAATTAAATTAACATTTGGTTAATTTAGTTTAGAGAACGTTAACGCAGTTAAGGTCTTCGAACGATTGTTTAAGTCTAGCGATGATTGATTCCTCACCTTTACGAAGCCACACACGTGGGTCGTAGAATTTTTTGTTCGGTTTGTCAGAACCCTCAGGGTTTCCAAGTTGCGATTGAAGGTATGCTTCGTTCGAAGCGTAGAAGCTACGGATACCATCCCAGAACGCCCATTGCATATCAGTATCAAGGTTCATTTTGATAACACCATATCCAATAGATTCGCGGATTTCTTGTTGAGTAGATCCCGAACCACCGTGGAATACGAAGTTAACAGGTTCTGCAGTAGTATTGTATTTGGCTTGGATGAATTTTTGAGAGTTGTCAAGAATTTTAGGGCTAAGCACCACGTTACCAGGTTTGTAGACTCCGTGAACGTTACCGAACGAAGCTGCAATAGTAAAGTTAGGCGAAATCGCAAGAAGAGTTTCGTATGCTTGGCATACCTCTTCAGGACGAGTGTAAAGTTTGTCTTGGTCAACGTCAGAGTTGTCCACACCATCTTCTTCACCACCAGTGATACCAAGTTCAATCTCAAGAGTCATACCGATTTTCGACATACGAGTAAGGTATTTAGCACAGATTTCAAGGTTTTCGTTAAGAGGCTCTTCCGAAAGGTCAAGCATATGTGACGAGTATAGTGGAGTACCAGTTTCAGCGAAATGTTTTTCAGAAGCATCAAGTAGCCCGTCTATCCAAGGAAGTAGTTTTTTAGCAGCGTGGTCAGTGTGAAGAATCACAGGAACCCCGTAACCTTCGGCAACAGTGTGCACGTGTTTAGCAGCAGAGATACCACCGATTACAGCAGCCGTTTGACCTTCGCCTTTAAGTCCTTTACCAGCGTAGAACGCCGCGCCACCATTCGAAAGTTGAATGATAACAGGCGAGTTAAGCGCCGCCGCTGTTTCAAGCACAGCGTTGATAGTGTCAGTTCCTGTAACGTTAACCGCAGGAATAGCAAATCCTTTTTCTTTTGCGTAAGCGAAAAGTTCACCTACTTTTTCTCCGGTGAGTACACCAGCTGGAAATTTTTTATCCATCATTTTTTATTTATTAAATTAAATTAATTGTTAAATTCTATTATTATAATTGTAAATCAGTCTGTTAATAAACTAACAGGATTATTACAGATGCAAAGTTATAAAAAAAAATTTATAACTTGTTCATAAATTTCTGTTTATCTACAATAAATCTATGATGCAGTCCATTTCCGATTTCACCTTTGTTGTCCGAAGCGGTCACTTTATATATAAGTTTGCGTTCTTGTTGTTCAATAAGTTCGGCAACTGCGTTCACTTCAGCGCCAATCGGCGTAGCTCTATTATGGTTTACTTGCATAAATATTCCCACCGTAGTTTGCTCTTCGTTACAAAGGGTTTTGGCGTGGTTCATCGCCACATTTTCCATCAGCGCAACCATCGCAGGCGTAGCGAAGACCTCGAGGTCTCCCGAGCCCATAGCTAGGGCCGTATTTTCTTTAGTTACTATCATTATTATATATTATTATTATTGTTTTGTATTCATTTTAATGTCATCAATCATAACTCCTTTATCATCAGTCCCCTCGGGCATAATAAAATGCAGGTAGCTAATTCCGTGTGGCGTGGCTCTATTAATAGAGAGTGTTTGCTCCACCCCATCGGCATCAACCGTTGCTGTTCCTTTATCAGTATCCCATTGAATAGTGCAATTCTGCCACTTATCAGTCGCTATAGGAGTAAGTTGAAATTTAAACATATTCTCGTGTAACGCAACTGTATCGTGTGAGTTAAACCAACGGTCATTGAGCACAACATTAACCGCTTTGGCCCCTTTATTAAATCTATATCTAAATGAGAGTGTACCTTTTTTAGCCGCTGGGTGGTTCCACACAGCACCCTCGATAGAATTTTCGTATTGAGCATCAGGATGTGAAGTAAGTAGCATCACAGGATTTTCGATATTTTCGGGGTCTGGCACGACCTCCCCATTCGCTTCGCGGTCATAGCCACAGTGTCCTCGAAGTCCCGCAAAGTATCTAAAAGCAGTTATATTAGCCAACGAATCATCAAAATTCTCCTCCCTTTGCGTCTGCGTGATAAAATCGACGTCCATAGCAATAATTTTGCGGTGCCTTGGGTGTTGTCCCAGCGCAATAATCAGTTTGCCCGGTTCTGGTTCTATAACTTGCGTTTGGTGAGAAGATTTATCCATTCCTTCGAGGCTTCCAAAATCGGTTG
>CAMQUV010000249.1 GCA_947037995.1 uncultured Rikenellaceae bacterium | reverse complement strand
AATAAAAGGTAGTGCTCCGTAGGCTTCTCGTTCGGGGTGTGGGTCCCATTCGGTTGAGCTTATGAAGTTAAATACTCCAAATTCCGAAAAAGCGTTTGTTGCCCCAGTCGTAAGAGAGTATATCATCCCAGAGGCGATTAGCAACACGAATGCTGCTAATACGACTAGGGTAATGTTATAGATTTTATCTTTCACTTTTTTTGTAATAAAGTTTAGTTGATTGGTTTGCCGTTGAAAGTAGCTGTTGAGAGAATTTTGTTAGCCGTTTCGAGTGCTTTCTTTGGTAGTGGAGAGTAGTGCACGGTGGTTGTCATCTCTTGCGTTGAGGTTGACATCATCCATTTAAGGAATTTGATAGTCTCGAGTGCAGATTCTTTGGTTTGGCTTGTTACGTTTTGATTTTTATATATTAACATCCACGTAAAACAGCTGATAGGGTAGGCGCCTTTGGCGTTCGATGCAGTAATCATCATACGAGTGTCTGCTACTATATCGCCTGTTGCGGCTGCTGAGATAGTATTGCCGTTGGCCTTGATAAATTCGCCGTTTGGATTTTGAATTGCAGCGGTATTAATTTTCAGAGCAAAGGCATATTCTGAACCAATGTAACCGATTGCGCCGGGTGTTTGTTTGATTACGCCTGCTACGCCGGGGTTACCCTTTGCTGCTATCCCTGTTGTGAATTTAAGTGCTTTGCCCGTGCCGAGCTGACTTGCCCAAGTTGGGTTTACTTTGGTCATATAATCGCTAAAAACGAATGTGGTTCCGCTACCATCAGAGCGATAAGCAGGTGTTATGTCTAGGTCTGGGAGTATTGCTTCGGGGTTTATGGCAGCGATTTTATTGTCGTTCCATTTTGTTATTTTACCCATATAGATGTCTGCAATAACATCGCTTGTTAGTTTTAATCCTTCCACACCATCAAGGTTGTATGCTATTACGATAGCTCCCATACAAGTTGGTATGTGCAGTACTTCGTCAGTCATTTCGCTCATCTCTTTGTCCGAAAGGTATGCGTCCGAGCCGGCTATGTTTACAACTTTGTCGCGAAGGCTGCGGATTCCTCCTCCGCTACCGATTCCGCCATAAGTAACTTGTGCTGAGCCAATTTCGTTATAGTTTTTTATTGCAAGATTGTAGAACGGGAGTGGGAATGTTGCACCTGCGGCAGTGACTTTTTGTTTTGATTCTGAACATCCAAGAAGTGCTGATAAGGCTAGGGTAGTCGAAACGATTGTAAGGATTGATTTGATTTTCATTGTTGTGATTTTATCTAGTAGTTGTTTTGTTGTTATAGTTTAATGTCAAGGAACAGCCCTACGATAGGTATTGCTTTTTTGCCTGCAATTTGTCTGTATGAGAAGGTCGGGGCAATGCTAACGTATTTAATTGGTGAATATTCCACGCCGACGTAGTATGCTTGTTCGTCTGCTCCCCAGTTGTTTTTGGTTGCATAATTATCATATCTAGCATATATGCTAACTTGCTTGTGAACTTTCACTGTGGTGTAGACCGAGAATATTGACTGCGAATTACCGTCTTTAAATTTGGTGTTCCACATATAGTCATATTCCGCTCCTATTGAGAATTTATCGTGATTATAGCCTGCGAAAATAGATGCTGTTTGTTGGTTTTTCTGATTTTCGGTCTCATCATTTTTCGAATAAATGTCGGCGTAAGCTCTTATTGCGAGTCCTTTTACGGGTTTGAAAGTTGCACCTATGGCATATTTATAGTTATTGTCTATCCCAACATTTTTGTAGCCTTCTCCGTTAACCATTGTGGCGTCTATCGAGACCCATTTAGCTATGTCGTACGAGAGTGTGAATCCGAGGTCTCTACTCGAGCCAAATTTGTATTGGTCCATAGCAGATTTCGCGATATATCTGTATCCCCAGTTTTTTTCTTGCATTCCGAATTGTTTGAGTGAAATCAGTCCAATGTTTACTTTGAATCCTTTTTTCGCCCACGATACTTCGGCGTTTCTCACGTACATTGCTCTTTTAGTTTGGCCATCTACTTTTTTTGTTGCTCCAAAATCTACGTCTATTTTGGCTGCAAAACCGTCTCCAAAAGTTCCGCCGTATCCAATAGACGCTCTGTCAAGGTTAAAGCTAGATATGTCGTTCGATGTGAATAATCCTTGTTGGAAGTTTGTGAATATGCTGATTGAGGGTTTGCCTTTGAATTTTGTGGAGCTTACCTTTTTTGTCTTTGTTGTGTCAGATTTCTCTGAGGCATTAATGGTTGTACAAGCGATGCAGAGTACACAGGCTAGAGTAAAGATTTTTTTCATTTTTTTTGGTTGGGGTGTTAAATGTTAATTGATTTGTTTTAATCTTATGGGTGCAAAACTAGTACAGAATTATTACCGAATGTTTACGCTTGTGTTACAAAATTGTTAAATCTTTTAATTCCCTGCAAATTTTCGGTTTCATTTATTAACCACCACCCAAGGAGCCACCGGTACACACACACACACACCATAGCCACGCAAACTGTAACACAATAGTTATTTTGATGTAGACATACTAATAGCCACCTACTGGTATGTGTATAGTCAAAACAACCCTAGGAACTAATAGTACTATAA
>CAMQUV010000248.1 GCA_947037995.1 uncultured Rikenellaceae bacterium | reverse complement strand
GATAAAATTAAATGTGTCCTGCAACAATAAACTAGAAATAAATTTTAATTAATAAAAAGAAAACAATGAAAAAAATACTGCTAATTATGATATTGCTGTCTCTGGCACCTATTTCTGCTCTAGCACAGAGAGTTAAACCTTCTGAATACACTAGACAAGTTAATTTCGTGAGCGAAGCAAACGGACAAGTAACGGTAAGAAGTATCGGATGGGGTAAAAAAGAGGCGCACGCGCAGATTGATGCCGAAAAACGTGCTATCGAAACTATACTATTTGTGGGACTTCCTGAGGCGCAAAGACACGGCGCACTTGTTGAAAACGAATCGCAAGCCCTAAGCTCGCACGAAGCGCTTTTTAACAGATTGCTCAACGAACAAGAATATAGAAAATTCGTTATGAACAGTACGCAAAAAGGTACACACTTTAAGGCAAAAGGACAAAAAGTAAGGTCTATGCCCGTTGATGTTACTATTAATACCAAAGCGCTACAAAAATATTTGGAGCAAAACGATGTTATTAGGGGATTTGGTTTCTAAAACCCTGACGAATTAAACTTGACTATATACTATAGCAAAAAAATATTTATTTAAGAAAATTAATTATACATTAACGATATGAAAAAGATTATTTCACTTTTAACAATCCTTATTGCGGTGGCTATTCCGGCCAAAGCGCAAGGAAATGCATCGCGTGGTACGGGTAATACTACGGTTCAACCACGTATTATGGTGATACCGTTTACCAAAGAAGGACAAGATATTAGAACTATTCTTGAAGATGATGCTGATATGAGAGTAGTACTTACTACCGTAAAAGACTATTTTGACGAACAAGGGTTCACTACTGTTGATTTTAATGCTCGATTGAAATCTATTAATACTAGTAATATTATTAATACGGCCGATGGTGCTAGTAATAACATTAAAGCACAAGTTATTGCCTCTTCTGGTGCAGATATGTATGTGGAAGTAGAACTTGTTAAACAAGAAAATGAGGCCAATGGTAACTCTGCTCGCATTCTTCTGACTGCTTATGAAACTTCTACTGGCAACTCGTTGGCCAATAAAGTTGGTGATAGCGGTAACTGGAGAACAGATGATTACAGTAAAATGGCCAGAGCTGCTATTATGAAAATTGGTGACGATTTTATGGCTGTGATGCAAGAGAAATTTACAGATATCGTGAAAAATGGAAGGTCTTTGATACTCGAATTTACTGTTGCTGCTGATTCTGATATTAAGATGGGTACTGAAGTAGGAGTAGATGGATACGCACTCTCGGATGCTATCGAAATATGGCTTGCTGATAATGCTTATAATGGATATTACCATATACAAGGTGTTTCTGAAACTAACCTTGTTGTTGATGAAGTGAAAATACCAATTAGAGACCAACGTTCTGGTGCGAATTACACTACAACTAGATTTGGAGCCGAAGTTGGCAAGTTTTTACGCTCGATGAATCTTGCGTTCAAAAGAACTGTGGTAAATCAAAAAATAACGTTTACTATTGAGTAACGACGTAATAATTTAACTAATTAAAATTAGCAAAAAAATGAAAATCAATAAATTTATAGCAGCCTCTATTTTGGCTACAATGATGACTGCGGCACCAGTTATGGCGCAACAACCCGGAGCATCAGTTGAACAAAATCACTGCATCGGATACAAAGCACAAGTTGCTTCTCCTTATTCAGGATACGAATCGAGTGCACCACTCCAAGATAAAATTAGACAAATCCTTGCCCGTAATTCTGCTAGTGAACACGCTAACTCTCAGTCGTTTGCTATTGTTGGGAATATCGAGGTGACAAATACGCAAGCCACCGAAGGGATGTTGCGTAATACGACTATCGTATATGCAGATTTTATTCTCGAGGCGGTTAATCTTGTCGATAATAATATTTATGCCGCTACCTCGGTCAAAATTCAGGCGCAAGACGTGTCGAAAGAAAAAGCTGAGGCCAAACTTGTGCAAAGCATTATAACTACTGACCCAGTGTATGCAAAATTCATCAAGAGTACTAATGATAAAATCATTAAACATTATGACAAAAATCTTGTTGTCTTTATGAATAAAGCGAAAGAACTGCTTGAACAAGGGGAGAAAGAAAAAGCGTTTAAAGTGCTTAAATCTATTCCTGTTTGTGTGCCAGCTTATGAAAAAAGCTCGCAGGCTATCAAAAGTCTTATTGAGGCAACTGATATCGAAAGTGATGCAGTTGAATCAGAAGAGGTTACTGTTGTTGACTAATAGACTGAATTTTATTTTTAAATAATAAATAAACCGATATGAGAAAATTATTAATGCTTGCCCTGCTTGTTGTGCCTGTCGTTGCTATGGCTCAAATGAAAATTGTGGAGAGCAGCGAGAGGAAAACTCCTCAGTGGGTTGGCTCTACCTCTAAGGACGTTTTTGTTGTAACGGCATCGGCACCTTCGATTGATGAGGCGAAAGAACTCGCGCTGCAAGAAGTGAAAAAACAGATTATTGAGGCAATTGCGCTTCACGTTACATCTGAAACTAATATCACGATGTCGCAAACTACTACCCAAGGCGATAACGTTGACCTTAATCAGCAGCTCGAATCTAAATTCGAG
>CAMQUV010000247.1 GCA_947037995.1 uncultured Rikenellaceae bacterium | reverse complement strand
GGGAGGCCTTCGATATTCTTAGCTTCGCCTATGCCATTATTAGAGGGAATTAGTTTTTGCATCGAGAGCCGAAGTGGAGACCCCCGGCAGGCAATCTTCAAGTGGCGTTGCCACCGAGCCTCCGCACAGGGAAGAACTCGTGCATCAGTTAGCACCTTTGGCTGGCAGAGTATGCCAATAGGCAATTAAAAGGTGTCTCTGACACCCCGATAGGCAATTGAAAGGGACTTATAGCCCCACTGGAAAAAGCTATCTAGCTCAAAGGTTCGTTAAAATTTCCACGCGAGAATTCGGGACATTTTATTACCGATTTGCATATCTACACTCCCAAAATCGTTCACTTTCAGTCCATCAAGGCACCTAAATAGGGATTCCAGATTATCTCCATTAGAGACAAGGGTGGTAAACCATCCGCAATTATTTTTGAATTGCGCACTTTCGCCAATCATAGATTTAATAAATTTCAGTTCCCCGCCGTCGCACCATAATTCGTTATCACTACCGCCAAAATTAAGCGATACTTCTTTCACTTTTTTGCCCGTCAGGTTACGCAATTTTCGGAGTGATGATTTGCTAGCATTTTGCGCAGAGCTATGAAAAGGGGGGTTACATATAGTGGCATCAAAATAGTCTGTGGAATTAATTATACCATCAAATATTTTGGTGTTATCGGGTTGCAATCTTAGTTCGACTTTCTTTTTAAGGAGTGGATTTTTATCTATAATAATTTGCGCGTTAGCTAGTGATTGCGGGTTAATATCGCTCCCCACAAACGACCAGCCGTAGCTCCCAACGCCAATAATAGGATATATACAGCTAGCCCCGACGCCAATATCCAGACATTTCACTTTACTGTCTTTAGACGAAATAAGGTCTTTTAGATGGTGAATATAGTCAGCTCTACTGGGAATTGGGGGGCACAACGCTCCCTCGGGAATATCCCAATAGTTAATATTATAGTGCAGCATTAGCAGGGCGGTGTTAAGCGCTTTGACTGAGATGGGGTTGAAAAAATTTATGGTTGGTTCTCCCGTAACATTCGCGATAATATGGTCATTTAATAGTGGATATATTTCCGATAACTTTTCGAAGTCATACCTGCCTGTGTGTTGGTTATTTTTATGCAATTTGGGTATTTGTTTAAGTGTTTTGCAAATATAGTTAAAAAATGGGACTCCTGCGAATTAGGGGATTAAAACTGTATTGCCTTCTTCTTACAAACTAAAAAACCTCATTACGAGCAAAATTATTCTTATCTTTGCCCCTATGATACACGTAAAAGACATTCTCGACAGGCTGAAATTCCTATCACTAACGCCTATGCAGGAAGAGCTATTGGGCATTCATCAGGAGCACAAAAATATTATGCTTCTTTCGCCAACAGGTTCAGGCAAGACTTTGGCATACCTTTTGGCTTCGTTCCAAAAAATCCAAGATACTGAGTCAAAGGAGACTGAGGTTGTAATTATCGCTCCAACCAGGGAGTTAGTAATACAGATTGAGGATGTAATCAAAAAGTGCGGCACGGGTCTCAAAACTGCCAAAATGTACGGTGGCCGTAAGCTGTCTACCGAATCGGACATATTATCGGGGAACGTAAAATTTATTATAGCTACCCCGGGAAGGCTGGCCGACCACCTGCGAAGAGGGAATATCTCGGCAGATTCTATACACCACCTCGTTATCGACGAATTTGATAAGTGTGTAGAGATGGGATTTACCGACGAGCTTCTCGAAATATTCTCTTATATCGAGAACATTGATACTCGAATAATTACGTCAGCTACGTCAAACACGCCTGTACCATCATTTGTGGGGTTCAATAATAGCCATTTGATAGACTTTTCGCAAGATAACACACCGCTCAATGAGGGGAATATAACTACCAAAATCATTGAGATTAAACGCGACAGCCTTACAACGTTGGCCGAATTACTGGCATCGTTAGACAATCTGCCTACGCTAGTTTTCTGTAACTATAGAGAGAGCTGCGAGCGTGTTTACGACCATTTACGACGGGAAGAGGATATTATATGTGATTATTACCACGGCGGACAAGAACAATATATCCGCGAAAGAGCCCTGTTGAAATTGCGCATCGGAGCAGTCAACGTACTCGTTGCAACCGACCTAGCGGCAAGGGGTCTCGATATAAGTTCATTGGGTTATGTAATCCATTTCGAACAACCGTTGAGCATCGAAAGTTTCACTCACCGTAGCGGCCGAACAGGACGTATGGGCGAAGAGGGCGAAAATTACATTATTACAAGGTCGGTCGACGCGCTGCCGGAGTATATAGCCGAATCAGGTGAAGTTGTAACTATAGGGAAGAGGAAGAATATCGACCGAACTCCTGCTATGGCAATGCTTTGCATCGGAGCAGGTAGGAAACAGAAAATCGGAAAAGGCGATATCGTGGGATTCCTTACACAAGTGTGCAAACTTCCTGTTTCTAAGATTGGAAATATTCAAATCGTAGATAATGAAAGTTACGTTGCAATCGAACGCAAAGAGATTGAATCGGTTGTAGATATTGCCCGAGGCAGCAAACTGAAGAAAAACAAACCACTATTCCGCCATATTCGATAGTAAATATTGATTACGCTTGAATAATATAATAGATACCCTGGGTGCAAGTTGTTGCCTAGGGTATTTTTTTTGGGTGTGTACGTTACCAGTGGCCTGGAAC
>CAMQUV010000246.1 GCA_947037995.1 uncultured Rikenellaceae bacterium | reverse complement strand
AGCGATTACAGCGGCAACTAATATGATTGGGGCTAAATATCTCAAAAACTGCACTATTTATGTTACGGTAGAACCTTGTCCTATGTGTGCGGCGGCGCTGCGATGGGCGCAAATTGATAGAATTGTGTGGGGGGCGAATGATGAAAAACTTGGGTTTAGAACTATATCGGATAAACTGGTGCACCCAAAAACTATTCTCACTGCTGGTGTCCTTGAGCCGAACTGTAGAATGCTTATGCAAAACTTTTTTAAAACTTTAAGACCCTAATATTGGGTAAATGAAAAAAATATTCGTATTTTTGCCTAAATACTCACTAATCAAATTATTATTCAATACTAAAAAACAAAAATTCAGCTATTATGATGAAACTTAAAACCTCTATCCTTGCCCTTGCTTTGTGCCTTGGCGCTGTTAATGCTTCTGCACAATCTATCGCGGAAACGGGAGAGAAATTTAAAAATGCACTCGAATTCCTTAAAGCTAACAACATTGTCGACGCCATACCTTTGCTCGAACAAGCTGTCGAAGAAGCTGCCGAAATTACTGAAGATGATAGAGCTGTGGAACTTGGTGAAAATGCCAAAAAAGTACTCTCGCAAGCCTACCTTAAACAAGGGGTTACTTTCGTGAAAGAGCAAAAATTTAACGAGGCAATCGCTATATTTACTCTTGCCGAAGAATTTGCTGATGCTAACGGCATTGGTAACCTTAAACGTAAAGCTGCATATATGGCTTCTGCCGCTTATATGGCTATGGGTATAGAATCATTTAATGCCAAAGATTTTAATAAATCACTCGAAATATTTAAACAAGGACTAGAATCTAACTCTCGTAGTATTGAGCTTAAACTTTATACCGCTAAATCATATGCCGAGCTTGGTGACCTTGCTAATGCAGCTCCACTCTTTAAAAATATTATTGAAACAGCAGCGGCTAATAGTAAATATGAAAATGAAGGTAATACTGCAAAAGCTGACCTCTCAACATACTTCCTTATCGCTGCTAGCAAAGCAGCTGAAGAGAAAAATCTTGACTCAGTTATCATTATTACTGACCAAATCCTTGCCGTTGACCCTACAAACGCACCTTCACAAATGCTAGTTGTACAACTAGCTAATAACCTTAAGAAATATAGTGTTGTTGCGCAAAAAGGAGAAAATGCTGCTGCAGCACAAACCGATGAGACATTGAAATCGGAAGTTTACTTCCTTCTTGGAATCGCTCTGCAAAACCTTGAAAACAATGCAGCCGCGAAAAACGCTTTTGCAAAAGTTGTTGCTGGTGATAAAGTAGCGCAAGCGAAAACACTTAACGCCGAAATTAAATTGTAATTTATTTTCTGATATACCAAACAAACTGACCGATACCCCGAATAGGGCGTGACTGTCAGTTTGTTTTGCTTTTAGAGATAATCGTAGTAATATTATAAATGAATTTCTATTATATAAATCATAACAAAATGAAACAAAACTTAACAAAAATCATAATCCTGAAAAATGCACTGTTTATGTGCGTGCTTATGATAATTATGTCCGCCTGCGTGCACAACGAATTGCCAGCTAAAGGAAATACCGAAATTAATGTGTTCCAAAATAAATCGGTATGCTTTAATCCTGACAAATTTCAAAATTTTACCGAAACACAAGATTCAGTAATCCACCTTGCGAATGGTAGAATTATTCTGAAGAAAATTAATGTGCCTAACTATAAACGTAGTGTGAAAGTAAATCTTAAAATGACTCTCGCCTCTAATGGTGATAGATGGGATAAATCTGGCTCGTGCTTTGTTTTGCCTAAAGAATCGGCCATAAATTTGATGTCTATTGCAAAAAAAGAAACCGAGTTCCCACAAGTCGATAGTTCAAAATATGAGAACCTTATCGGTATCGTACCAGGACTTAACTATAAACCTACACTCGAATTACTGAGATTTATGACACCTTTCGGAGTAGGGCACTTTAGTGCCCCCGATGATGAACTTACGAAACATAGAAAACCTGTATATGTTGATAAATGGGCAGATAATGTTACCTGGGAACAAGATATTACTGACCTCTATTCTCAACTTGAAGGAGAGGTATATGTAGGTATTTTTGTCGATACTTGGTCGCCCGGAGGATATGTTGTTGACCTTAATATTAATGTCGAAGAAAGCGAAATAAATTGCGATGAATTAGTCCAAACTAATGTCGAACCTCTCGTTAATACTGTCTACTATATTGGACAAGGGTTTCCTGATATCTTTGCTCGCAAAAATCTTTCAGTAGAATTCGAAATTCCCCAAAATGCCGAGAATGTAAGACTGAAATATATTGTTACTGGACACGGTGGACACGCTGGTGGGGATGAATTTGTGAAACGTGAAAATATTATTACCGTTGACTCAACTGCAGTACTGTCATTTACACCCTGGAGAAATGATTGCGCCTCGTTTAGACGATTCAACCCTGGAACGGGAGTTTGGCTCATTAAAAGACTTTCGTCATATATTAGCACAGATGGCTATAAAACTAAAGAAGTTGAAGAACCACTTGCATCCTCAGACCTTTCGCGCTCGAATTGGTGCCCAGGAAGTGCTGTGACACCCGAAGTTGTTAAACTTAATCTTAAACCAGGGAAACACAACCTAACTATCGCTATACCGCAGGCTACTGCTATCGATAAAGAAAAACTAAACCATTGGCTAGTTTCAGCCTATCTGGTTT
>CAMQUV010000245.1 GCA_947037995.1 uncultured Rikenellaceae bacterium | reverse complement strand
GTTCACCGACTTGCGATTCTTGTATTGCAAGCGCGAGTGTTTCGTTCAGTTCGGCCTTAGATTTCCCTTCGAACGGGTTTTCTATGACATCGTTGGTTTGTTTGGCCGAAGTCGTGTTATCGTCTTGGTCAATTGTTTCTACAGGGGTTTGTTCAACCGGCTGGGTGTTTGTTTTGGTGATAGCCTCAGGCGAGATTTGTGTAGCTGCTTGAGTAAGCTCCTCTTGGGTAGCAGAAGTACCTTTGTTTTCCATTGTTTAAAATGTTAGGTAAGTGTGAAAATTAAATTGAAATTAAGTTTTGTATTTAAGTAGCAAAGATAGAGTAATTTATTCTAAAATCCTAAAAAAATGGTTTTAGTGCTATTGTTTTTTTTGAAGTAAAGGACGCAAATGCGCAGCAGTATAAGATTTTTTGTTTTTTGCAACCTGCTCGGGCGTGCCAATGGCGATAATTTCCCCGCCTGCATCACCACCCTCGAGCCCTATATCAATAAGGTAATCCGCAACTTTTATAACATCCAAGTTGTGCTCTATTACTATAATAGTATTGCCCCTGTCAACGAGCTTCTGCATCGCCTCGAGCAAGATTCTTATGTCCTCAAAATGCAAACCCGTAGTCGGTTCGTCGAGTATGTATAGCGTGTTGCCCGTGTCGCGTTTAGCCAACTCCGTAGCCAGTTTTATACGCTGAGATTCTCCCCCAGATAACGTTGTGCAAGGCTGCCCTAGTTTAACGTAACCCAACCCAACATCCTGAATAGCTTTGAGCTTCTGATTTATGTTGGGTATGTGCTCGAAGAATTCGACAGACTGGTTGACTGTCATATCCAAAACCTCGTCAATGTTGCGTCCCTTATACTGAACTTCTAACGTCTCACGGTTGTATCTGTGGCCATCGCAAGTACGGCATTTTACGTAAACATCAGGCAGAAAATTCATTTCAATGGTCTGTACACCAGCCCCTTTGCACTCCTCGCATCTACCGCCTTTTACGTTAAAGCTAAAACGACGTGCCGTATATCCCCTTATCGCAGCGTCGGGCGATGCCTCGAACAATTTGCGTATATCTGCCCAAAGATTAGTATAGGTCGCAGGGTTGCTTCGTGGTGTACGGCCAATGGGTGACTGGTCTACAACTATCATTTTGTCAACGTGCTCTATCCCTTTTATCGCCTTGTGTGGCAGTGCTATGTCGAACGATTTGTAAAATTCGCGCGACAGAACAGGGCGCAAAGTCCCATTTATTAACGATGATTTGCCGCTTCCCGATACGCCCGTTATGCAAAGCAAGAGCCCAAGAGGCAGTTTTGCTGTTACATTTTTGAGGTTATTTCCCTCGGCCTTTTCGATAGTAATGAAGTTACCATTACCCTTACGGCGCACTTTTGGTATCTCGATACATTTACGCCCCGTGAGGTAATCAGCCGTGAGAGTATCCGAATTAATAATGTCATCAAAGGTTCCGATAGCCGAAATTTCACCCCCTCTTCTACCCGCTTTTGGCCCCACATCCACAATCCAGTCGGCTGCTCTCATCATATCCTCGTCGTGCTCAACAACAATCACAGAGTTGCCGTTGTCACGCAGTTTTAGGAGCGAGTTAATCAGTTTTTGGTTGTCTCTTTGGTGTAGACCGATGCTCGGTTCGTCCATTATATACAGCACATTTACCAGTTTGCTGCCGATTTGCGTTGCTAGCCTTATTCGTTGCGATTCGCCTCCCGAAAGAGTGCCGCTACTTCGCGAAAGTGATAGGTATGATAGGCCAACATCCACTAGGAATCCCAGCCTTTCGCGTATCTCTTTGAGTATTTCGGTAGCTATTGCTACTTGTTTTTTTGTCAGCTCTTTCTCAATATTTTTGGCCCAAATCAATAGGCTTTCGATACTCATTTCGCATAGCTGCGCTATATTGTTTGTACCCACTTTGAAATGTAGCGATTCTTGCTTTAACCTCGCCCCTTGGCACGTGTGGCACTTGATTCGCTCAACGTATTGCGCACCCCATTTTTTGCCCTTATCGCCCTCGTCTACACGTTTTTCTAAATAGTCTGCTAAACCATCCCACTGAGTCATATAATTATCTGACCCCATATTCACCTTAACTGGGTCGCTGTCGCCATTAATAATAGCATTGACACACTCCTGGCTAAGTTTTTTAAATGGAGTATTTATAGTAGAATCATAACGTTTTAATATAGCTTCGAGCTTTAGGTGTGTCCACGATGTTGCTCTAAATTTACCCAGAGGCTCAATAGCTCCATCGCTTATGCTCTTAGCCATATTTGGTATAATTTTGGACGTATCAATTACGTTTTCATACCCCAGCCCTCCGCACGTTTGGCAAGCACCCGAAGGCGAATTGAACGAAAACGTATGTGGGGCAGGTTCGGCGTAAGCTATACCCGTTGTTGGGCACATAAGATTGCGCGAGAAATAACGTGGGCTTTTTGACTCACCTTTTTTTGTAATTTCGGCTACCAGTATTGTCCCTTTTCCTTGCCTCATTGCCTCGCTCAGACTCTGCACAATTCGCTCTTTGTTATCCTGTTCAATCAATACTCTATCTATCACTAACTCGATATTATGTATTTTATACCTATCAAGCTGCATCCCCTCGTCGAGCTCGGTTATAGTGCCATCTATGCGCGCTTTTGTAAACCCTTTCTTAAGATCGGTAGAGCACACGTCTGAACTCCAGTCACCGCTCATTATCTCGTATG
>CAMQUV010000244.1 GCA_947037995.1 uncultured Rikenellaceae bacterium | reverse complement strand
CTATACAATTTCACTTTTGAACATATAACTTTTTAAATAGTAGGCGCTAATTTTTTGCGCCTATTTTTTATTTTCACTATTTAACAAACAACAACTATGTCAGGTTTTTTCGGCTGCGTCTCACGCAATGAATGTGTAAACGATGTCTTCTACGGCACAGACTACCACTCACACCTTGGTACCAAACGCGCGGGTATGGCCTTCTATGATGGCGACAAATTCATCCGCTCAATTCATTCTCTCGAAAACGGATACTTCCGCAACAAATTCGAGGATGAACTTCCCAAATTTAACGATGCTAAAATGGGAGTCGGAGTAATCTCGGATAACGAATCTCAACCAATCACAATCACCTCACATTTGGGGAGATATGCAATCGTATCAGCGGCTCGCATCGACAATATCGAGGAGCTTACAGCCGAATTATTGCACGACAAACACCATTTCGCCGAACTTTCTGGCTCGGACATCAATCCGTCAGAACTAATCGCGATTATTATGGGACAGGCCAACACTTTCAAAGAGGGAATCGAGCTTGTGCAAAATAAAATCAAAGGCTCGTGCTCAATGCTAGTACTGACCGACCACGCTATATATGCTGCCCGAGATAGATTTGGACGCACACCGGTTATTATTGCCAAAAACGACAAAGGTTTTGTCTGCGCATCCGAAAGCTCAAGCTTCGACAACCTGGGATACACTCACGTCAAAGACCTCGGACCTGGAGAAGTTGTACAACTCTCTGCCGACGGCATTCGCGAAATCACTCCTGCGCGCAAACGCAAACAAATTTGCTCATTCCTTTGGGTCTACTACGGTTACCCATCTTCGTGTTACGAAGGTGTGAATGTTGAAGAGGCTAGATACAAATGTGGAGCAGCAATGGCGAAATCAGACACCGAAATCACTCCTGACTTCGCTGCCGGAATCCCTGACTCTGGCGTAGGACACGCTATTGGATACTCTAACGAAAAAAGAATCCCGTACAAACGCCCTTTCGTGAAATATACTCCTACTTGGCCACGTAGCTTTATGCCACAAAACCAAAAAATGAGAGACCTCGTTGCGAAAATGAAACTTCTTCCGAATGAAACATTTACACGTGGACAGAAAATCGTATTTATGGACGACTCTATAGTTAGAGGAACTCAACTTAAAGATAATGTTATCAAACTCCTCGACACGGGAGTGGAAGAAATCCATATGAGAATCGCCTGCCCACCGCTAATATTCCCTTGTAAATTCCTCAACTTCTCTACGTCGCGCTCTACGTTCGACCTCTACGCGCGAAGAATTATTAGAGACATCGAAGGAACAGACAAACTGACTCCCGAAATGCTTGACCAATATACCGACGAATCATCGAGTAAATACGAACAAATGGTATCTATTATTAGCGACCATCTGCAGTTGACATCACTCAAATTTCAAAAACTTGACGATGTGGTCAAATCTATCGGACTACCCAAAGAAGACCTATGTACTCACTGTTGGGACAATTCTAGCTATACCGAATAATAAACTATCTAAATCGCACGTAATCAAGTGATTAATATAGGAATATACGGACGCACTAACGCGGGAAAAAGCACTCTTGTGAACTTCCTTTGTGGTGCGTCTGTTTCTATTGTCTCCGACCAAAAAGGAACTACTACCGACCCAGTTGTCCGAAGATGGGAAATCCCAGGATTCGACACTATCACTCTTATTGATACTGCCGGACTTGATGACAACACTACTACACTCGGAAAACAGCGAGTTGCCAAAACAATGCAAACTATCGAACGAATAGACCTTGCAGTAATTGTAGTAGAAAAACAAATTGGGGCTAATGAAGAAGAACTAATCACACAGTTAGGGAAGATACCGCACGTGATAGTGAATCGAAAAAATTACCCTAGGACTCCTGAGGAGTTAATTGAAATCATACGCCTGAAAGTTAAAACCGACACTACCCCATCGTTTTATGGTGACAAACTCAGCGCAAAAGGAACGGTAATACTAGTTTGCCCAATTGACAAAGGCGCACCAAATGGGCGGATGATACTTCCACAGATGCAAGCACTCCGAGCAGCTCTTGAGCTTCACTGCAACGCTATTGTAGTACAGCCCGAAGAACTCGCAAACGTACTTGCCAAAAACTCTCCAAACCTAATTGTCACGGACGCCTCAGCCATCGCCAATGTGCGAAAAACTGTGGGCACTAGCAATATACCAATAACGTCGTTTAGCGCACTTCTTGCCGAGCAAAAAGGCGATGCTACTACGTATCAGAAGGCACTTTTTACGCTCCAATCAATCAAACAAGGCGATAATATACTTGTAATTGAACATTGCTCGCACCACGCTAGTTGTGGGGATATTGGACGCGAAAAAATTCCGCAATTGCTCAATAAGTTCACTAAGCATCAGCTAAACTATACGTTTATCACTAACCGCGACGCACTACCCGAAAACCTTAAACAGTATAAACTTGCGGTACAATGCGGAGGGTGTATGACCACGAGGGGGCATATAATGAACATTATAGACAAATTAAACTCCCTTAGCATACCTGTTACGAATTACGGAATGCTGCTCGAAAAGATTTCATAACCTACACAACCACAACCCAAGGCGCCACCGGCGCGCACACCATCGCCACGCAAACTATAACGGTAACACAATACACTATATTTGACGTAGACCATAAAGATAACCCTGCTAACTGCTATATGGTTAAAGCAGGAGAAGCTATAAGGTT
>CAMQUV010000243.1 GCA_947037995.1 uncultured Rikenellaceae bacterium | reverse complement strand
TGTTGGGATTCGAGAGCCGAGGCGAAGACCCCCGACAGGCAAATTTCGAGTGGCGTTGCCACCGAGTCTCCGCAAGGGGAAAAACTCGAGTGCCGTTGGCACCTTTGGCTCGCAGGTTGACAGCTGCCGAAGTCAGGCTCGCGTGGCGAGCCCTGTTTGCACGCCATTAGTTAACCTAAAGTTGAATTTTATGCCCCAAAATGCACCAAATGGGATATAATTACTATATTTGTACAACAATTTATTACTAACTGATACAAAAAAAAATATGAATAACGCTACTAATAACGAATATCCTAACAACACAAACACAACGAATCAAGACCGCAAAAACAACGGAACCTCACCTGCATATATTGGTGCAACTTGGTGTGCCCTTATTGTTGGATTTGTTGCTTATATAATAGGACTATTTAATGCAGATATGATGCTCAATGAAAAAGGGTACTACTTCTGCGTGCTTATGTTTGGACTCTTTACAGCAATCTCTGTACAGAAAAATGTTACCGATGCTGCCGATGGACTACCAATATCAAACCTCTTCCTTGGTGTGTCGTGGATTTCACTCGTTACGGCACTGGTACTCCTTGCGGTTGGACTATGGAATGCTGAACTTGCTCTTAGTGAAAAAGGATTCTATGGTATGTCATTTGTACTCAGCCTTTTCGCTGCTATGAGTATACAGAAAAATGTTCGCGATAATATGCAAGCCAAAATCAATACCCCGAAAAATGGCGCCGAAAATGACTAAAAAAATACTGAAGACTCTTGCCGCAACAATTGTTGCAATACTGATTGCTTTAACCGTAATCATCGCAGGACTCAGAATCGCCGAATGGCAACCAGATGATGTTGAGCCGACAATCATCACTGAAATAGTTGATGGTAATCCCGATTCAAATACTATGCACGATACCATTATTGTAGTGTCGTGGAATATTGGATATGCTGGTTTAGGTGCAGATATGGACTTCTTCTATGACGGTGGTACTAAAACTCGTACCTCCGAAAAACAAACCCAAAAAAACCTTACGGAAATATGCCAATGGCTCGACAACTGTAACGCAGACGTTATTATGCTCCAAGAAGTTGACTTTGATGCCAAAAGAAGCTACCACATAAATCAATATGACACCATTACCCAATATCTCGAAAATTATAACAGCACATACGCCTGGAATTATGTAGCCACATTTGTGCCGATGCCTATAAGCGAGCCTATGGGTGACGTCGTCTCGGGACTTGTGACACTGTCGAAAACTGAAATTTCCAAAGCGCATAGAATTGCTTATCCAAGCAAATTTGACTTCCCGATGAGACTTTTTAACCTGAAGAGATGCCTTCTGTCAGTTAACCTTACTAGCAAAAATGGGAACGAAATAATTTTTAATAATACGCATAATACCGCTTTTGATACCGGTAATATGAGAGCTCAGGAATTTGATTTTCTTAAAGGATTTATTACCCAACAAACACTTAGCTTTACTGCCGGTGACTGGAACTCCACGCCCCCGGGATATGTCGCCTCGAAGGAGGAGCTTGAAAATGAATTTTTCGCGCCTATTGCTGTTACTAAAGATGCCCTCCCTAGTGAGGTTACGATAGCGGCAGATACGAATCCCGAAAATCCAACCGCTAGATATAATTATCAACCCTATGAAAAGGGTGTAACTACTACCACTGTGATTGATTTTGGCGTTGCAACCAAAGGAATACAGGTGATTTCGACACAAACAATTGACCTGAATTTTAAGAATTCAGACCATAATCCTGTCGTGTATAAGTTGAGAGTGCTAAGGTAATTTACGTCGTTTTGACTGTTAGGCCTGTCGAATTTGCTATTCTCTTAGCTATTTGTACTAGCTGCTCGTGTGGTATTTGGTTGAGCGTAGTAGTGGGGGATTCGCGGTCGAGCGAGTAGAGCATTACCTCTCTTGGGCTTATCTCTTTTAGTGCAATTATCATTGCTTCAATCTCTTCTTCGGTCGTATTATCCACGCTAGTGCCCTGTTCGGTTGTGCCGCGCAGCAGCATTGTTTGGATTATGCCTTGTCCTTCAAATTGTTTTAATAGCTCTATTTGCTCCTGAACCGTGCGTTTGTGTTTCGGTTGGTTTAGGGCGTTATAGGTTTCGTATATCGCAGAGTCGAATTTCAGAATATTTTGGTCAACTTTGAGTAGCGCCACTTTAACGCTTTCGCGGTTTATCATTGTTGCGTTGGTGAGCACAGATATTTTGCATTGGGGTGCAATTGCGTTGCGCAACTCGATTGTTTTGTTGATAATTTCGGCAAATTGGGGGTGCATTGTTGGTTCCCCATTACCGGCGAAGGTGATTGTATTAGGTACATTCCCTTCGTTTTTCATCTCTAACAGTTTTGCTTGCAGGGTATTAACCACATCCGAAGAGTCATTGAACGTTCCTTCTGGGTTCGTTGCGTTCCAGCCGCATTCGCAATAGATGCAGTCAAAGTTACACAGTTTGGCAGTTGGGGCGAGTAGGTTTACCCCAAGCGATAGACCGAGTCGGCGGCTTTGTATTGGGCCGAATATGATTTTGTCGAATAGCATTTTACTCGTGTTTATTATTGTTTTAGAGTATCAGCATAGCGTCGCCATACGTGCCGAAGCGATATTTTTCTTCTTGTGCGATTTTATATAATTCGAGTGTTTGGTCATAACCAGCAAACGCAGACACCATCATAAGTTGAGTGGAGAAAGGCAGGTGGAAGTTGGTGACCATTGAGTCGGCTATAGAGA
>CAMQUV010000242.1 GCA_947037995.1 uncultured Rikenellaceae bacterium | reverse complement strand
ATTCGTGGTCGGGCTGCGAGGCAGTCCACTCTTCGAGCCACCCGTGTAGTGTATGATTTGTTAGCATAGTGATGTGTGTTTCGTTATACTATATATATAAGTATATTATAGTATGTGGGATTATTCTACAGATTTGCCTAGAATGGCGTATATACAACGGCCAGAATCTTAGCACTAACAGGGCTTGCGCAACTGATTTTGTGCGGAACAAGGCAGTCATAGTAGATTGAGTCGCCTCGCTCGAGTTTATAGACCTCCGAGCCGATTGTCACTTCGACAGTTCCGTCGAGTATGTAGAGAAATTCTTCGCCTTCGTGTTCCGTGTACTTGTCTTCATTCTCGGGATTATTCACCACGTCGATAATGAAAGGTTCCATATGTCGGTCATTTTTGCCCACAGCGAGCGACGAAAATATTTTATTCTCGCTATACGGCGCTGTTGAACCCACCGGATTTTCGTTTTCGACAGCCTGTCGGGCACGAGTAACGACCGCTCCGCAGCTTTCTTGTCCGTCAAGGAGAGTTCCAAGTCTGGAGCCAAGGGCACGCGAAATACGAATCATAACGGCTACGGAGGGCGTTAGTTTGCCACTCTCGATTTCGTTGAGTTTCTCGACTGTTATAGAGCATTTATGAGCCAGCTCCTCTTTAGTAAATTCTTTTTCTTCACGCATTTGCGTGATAAGTTTTCCGATAAATTGAAACATAGTTGTATAGTTTTATTAGGTTCTTTTTCGATTGTTATTGTTTTGTAAATATTGCCTATTATTTTCTCATATAAAAATAACATTTAGTAATATTGACTATATTCAACAGTAAATTAGGGTATGATAACAATTTGACAGATAACATTTTAACGGATAAAATTATAGTTAAATCCAAGGGGCTTTTATATCGACGTAATGTAGTTTATCTTTGACTATCGGCTGCTTATTGTTTGGTTGTCGCATTATCACTAGCGTGAAATCCCTAGCTTTTTTTCAAAAAAAAGAAGCACCAAAATGGGATTCCATTGGTGCTTTATTGGCATAGAGTTTATGTGTGTCGGTAAAAGAAGTTTTATTTTGTTCTTTATACAGTGATATTGGTTTGGCCTGTTATATTGTTATATTGTTATGCGGACGATTAGATTCTACTAGAAATGCATTAAAATCAGGGAATTGCGATGAGTGTGACTTAATCCAGTTGTCAAAATGGATTCCCATTTGTTTTTTTACAAATGGGTGTAATTGTTCATTATAATTGTCTTTGTTTACGAACAGTCCAAATTCTTCAAAGAAATCATATTGATTGGGTTCTCTCTTAAGCTTAGTTCTAATTGATTGTGCATATTCCACTGCTTCATAGATGGCTTTTTGTTTACGTTTTTGGTAATATTCGTCAATTGAGCAAATTACTTTGGCTGGAACGCCAACAGCTACAGAGTTATTAGGAATCCTCCCTGTCACAAGAGAGTTTGCTCCAATAATACAATTATCGCCAATTATAGCACCTTTAAGCAGAGTGCAATTAACTCCAAAATAGACATTATTTCCGATGCGTACAGTTCCTGATGAATTCACGAAATTTCCGTATAGGTTTAAAAATACGGAGGTTGTATAATCATGTGAAAGTAGAATGAAATTGCGATTAAAATCGACATTATTCCCGATTGTTACAAGCGTGGGTCTAGTAACATCGATATTGGTAGATTCAGGGTGTCTAAATATGCAATTATCGCCAATTTCAATACCTTTTTTTCGGAGGTATTTCAGATACGATTTAGTTGTTTTGCGCCTTAGGTGATATTTTAATAGTTGAAATATAGTCATTGTTTTACTTACTGCTCCAAGCTGTCGGAGTTTTGCATTGTGATTTATAGAATAGGTCTTCTTCGGATGGTTTCGCGCTATCAGCATACCATGGTAGGTGTTTGATTTGGTATGGTTTTGCCATTCGGTATGACTCGAGCGATACTCTTCGGCTCAGTCCGATGCGTGGTCTGTATAGTGCAAATGTTGTATCTATTGGTGCTTTATGAAGTTTATCTTGGTTGATGTTATCAAAATATTTTTGTTCCAATTCTATAACTTCATTTTTTAAGGCATAACAATCTGGCAGGTCATCAATTTTAATAGATGGTCCAATTTTAAATGCATATTTATATTTTGTTTTGAGCAGACAGAACATTTTTACTACCACATCATCGGGGCAATTATCATCTAGTACTACATCTGGGTCCGTGTATATATAATAGTCATTACAAAACCTATTGCGTGTAGGTTTATGTTTCCACAGAGCTTTAAACCCAATATTACACCCTAAATGAATAATTTCATATGGAGCTGTTTTATAGAATTCCAGTAGAGGCGGGTAGCTACTCTGGTTATCTAGTATATATATATTATGGAGTCCTCTTTTGTTTAGAGAGTCAATAAGCATCAGTAGGGTCTCAAGTCTATTGAAATTATTTATAATAATAGGAATGTTTTTGGCTAGTTTAATTTTTGATGGGCATAGTTTTTCACGCAGAAAAAAATACCTCGAGCGCACAAAATCTTTTGTTTTTGGGAATAGTTCCATTATTTTTGAAGTATTATAGGTGTCCAGTATTTAATCATTTTGCGTTTATACCACCCGTGACACCCCATTGGTGTTTTCCCTTTTATCAAATTACTACTCAGGTTTGGATATTTGTCAAAGCTAAATTCGAGCGCTTCTATCGGGCTGGGGTATTTAAAATTGAGCCCATTCTTATTCGGTTCGATGGCGAAAAATACGTCTTCGTTAAA
>CAMQUV010000241.1 GCA_947037995.1 uncultured Rikenellaceae bacterium | reverse complement strand
CGAGATAATGAGCGGTGACTGGAGTTCAGACGTGTGCTCTTCCGATCTGTTAAATGTTATTTAAACTCCATTTGGCATTGCTAAAGCTAAATAATGCAAAAAATAAGTGGTGATAAAATTGAAAATGTGACTGCCACTTGAAGCAATGATTACACGTGTTTAAGCAAAAATCTTTTATTAACGTCTGGAAAAAAATGAAAGTTTTTACACGAAAAATTTGGTGGTTTAAATCCTTTGATTACCTTTGTGGTGTATTAGTACAATAGCACACTATAAAATTAACTACTTATGATTAAACTTTCCAACATTCAATTCTCCTACGGGAGAGGGCCTAAGGTCTTTGATAACTTAAATCTCGACCTTGATAAAGGGCACATATATGGTCTTTTAGGACGTAACGGAATGGGCAAGTCCACCATTTTAAAATTAATTAGCGGAATGATTTTCCCACAAGCAGGCACAGTTGAGACAATAGGAGTTGACCCATCTAAACGTTTGCCATCGATGATGACCCAACTGTATTACGTTCCCGAGGAGATATATACCCCATCGGTTAGTATGACAGAGTTTGTCAAGCACAACGCACCGTTTTACGTTAACTTTAGCCACGAAGATTTAAGAATTTATATGTCGGAATTTGAGTTGAGTTTCGATAAAAAAATATCCTCTATGTCACTAGGGCAAAAGAAAAAGGCAATTATTGCATTTGCCTTGGCGTGCAGAACTCCACTTTTGATAATGGACGAGCCTACAAATGGGCTTGACATACCTTCGAAAAGTCAGTTTCGTAAAATCATATCTGGCATTGCTACCGATGATAAATGTATAATAATATCGACCCACCAAGTGCGCGACCTTGAAAACCTAATCGATACACTGGTAGTGCTCGAGGGAAGCGAAATAATCGCTAATACATCGATTTACGACATAGGCAAAAAGCTAATATTCAAAGCAGTAGAACCCGATGAAACCGCTATTTATAGCGAAGGCAACGTTCGAGGAGCGTGGGGCGTAATCGAAAATACGCATAACGAAGAGAGCAAAGTTGACATTGAGTTGTTCTTTAACGCAGCCATCAGTCAACCCGAAATAATTAAAAATATACTTAATAAATAAACTACTATGAATAACACTTTCGACATAAAAAGATTTGCACTATATGCACGCAAACACTACTGGGAAAACAAACTATACTACCTACTTCTAATTGCTGGGGCGGCAGTTGCAATATTCCTATCAACTACCGAGCTTACTTTTACTCCTGAATTTTCGACTCGAAACAACCCTATAAGTAGCATTGAAAACAAGTTTATCGGAGCATTCATATTTATAGGGGCTGCATTCACGCTAGGAGTACTAAGCCGCTCGGCGGCAGGCATACAGGGTGCCAGCTTTAAAATGAGCAGTATGCTGCTTCCAGTTTCTTATCAAGAACGATTTTGGTTTATGATAATAAACTCGACCATTGTAACAATTATTGCATTTATATCAATTTTCTATGCAGTTACTCTTTATACTGAATCGCTATACCTTTTTAACGATCAAATCGTCGTATTCAAAGGACTGATGCACAATGGGATGCCAAATATACCTGCCGAGCTTACATCAGAAACATATAACTCTGGAAATATCTTTTCCCTTTCAAAACTTTTCCCTACTGTTGAAAAAACAGCACATAAAGTTGGACTATACTCAATGTTTATTTCGACATACCTATATAGCATTGCGGTATTAATCTGGGGTGCGTTGACTCTAAACCGCATTAAACGTTATAAGTTTGCAATTACAATACTTGCTCATCTGGTGATTTCTGGGGCGTTATTGGCTCTTATGGCATACATCACAACAAACGTAATGGACGGACTGCGTTACAATTACGATGGACTCGTTATTTATCCTCAGCCAAACGCAATCGTGGAAAACATACTCTATTTCACACCTCTCTTATTAATTTTCCCACTAGTGTACTTCTTCGTATCGTGGAAAAAACTCAAGTCACTTGAAGTTTACAACTAATTTAAATACTTAAAAACAGAATAAAATTATGAAAAAATACGATTTATATATAGTAGGAGTTTATGTTCTAGGCTTCATTGCATTTCTTTCCGTGCTCGCAGTCATCTATACCGACATCAAAGAAACCAATCAAATAACAACAGAACTACTTAAAAAACAAGAAATAACCAACGTAGTGATTGATAGTTGCCTAAGCGGAATGATTGTTATCAAAACAGATTCACTGCCACATAATAAAACCCATTGGGCTCTAGTTGGTTTTTTAGGAGCATCAAAAGTAGAACTTATTACGATAGAGAACAGCACTCTTAACATAAAGAAACTGGATTCGTATTCCATTAAACTGTATGTCAATGAGAGCATACCAGTTGAGCTCAAAGACTCGCCCAGAGTCACGGTTATGAGCGAAAATGAGTATCAGGAATTTATAAAAACTGAGAAAGGAAAACACTATGCATTTTAACGAATCAAAACCTATCTACATACAAATTGCCGACCACGTGTCTGACAATATTATCAGCCGAAAATGGAAAGAGGGCGACCGTGTACCTTCGGTGCGTGAGCTTGGCTCGGAGTTAGAGGTAAATCCAAACACAGTTATGCGCTCGTTCGAATGGCTAACCGACCGTGACATAATATTCAACAAACGTGGCATTGGATTCTTTGTAAATGAGGGCGCCTATAAGATAATAATCGCCAACTGCAAAAATCACCTTATGGACAATGACCTGCACGATATTGCTCAGAGTATGATTCAGCTTGAT
>CAMQUV010000240.1 GCA_947037995.1 uncultured Rikenellaceae bacterium | reverse complement strand
CTACACTATAGCCTACACTCTTTCCCTACACGACGCTCTTCCGATCTTTCAGCAAAACCAGATTGGTAAGGCTATCATAAACTTCGCTCGCGCTAAGGCCTTAAATCCTGGAGATGTTGATATTCAGTATAATATGGAACTAGCTTTGGCTAAGACCAAGGATAAAATTGAGCCGACAGAAAAGTTTATTATCGCGCGCTGGTTGGAGAGTTTATCAACTACACAAAGCTCGAGCCAATGGACAGTTACATCGTTAATTTTGCTTCTTATAACTGCTGCAGCGGTAGTGTTGTGGCTTATTACTCAGCGTCTTTCGCTGCGTAAACTTGGATTTTTTGTGGGACTATTTGCCGCAGTAGCTCTGTTGTTATCAATAATATGCGGAACACAGGCACTCGACCGTGAGGATTCGACAGCTTCGGCCGTGATAATGAACAATGCTGTTAGCGTAAAGAGTTCACCATCAGAGGGTGGAAAAGATATATTTATCCTCCACGAAGGCACCGAGGTTGACATATTGCAATCGCTCGACACGTGGAGTGAAATCCGACTGAAAGACGGCAACCGAGGATGGCTTCAAACCTTGGCAATAGAACAACTTTGGAACAATAACTAACAATATATATAGAAAGATTATGCGTATTTGGCAAAAAAACATCACCCCGACCGAAAAAGTGGACACATTTACAGTTGGTGAGGACCGAAATTTAGATATTCACCTTGCTTCGGCCGACATTTTGGGCTCCTTGGCTCACACTCAGATGCTCGAAACCATTGGGCTATTGACTAGTGACGAGTTCGGTCAAATCCAGCAGGAATTAAAGAAATTATATGCCGATGCACAGCAGGGTAAGATTACAATTTCCGATACTTCGGAAGATATACACAGTGAGATTGAGTCGCGCCTGACGGAGACTTTGGGCGATGCTGGTAAAAAAATTCACTCTGGCCGTTCGCGCAACGACCAAGTTTTGGTTGATATGCGTATTCTTTTGCGCCGCGAAATCTACGAGATAACTGGGCTTACAAGCCAACTGTGCGACAAACTCCTCGAATTAGCCGAGACTCATAAAGAGATACTTATGCCGGGTTACACGCACCTGCAAGTCGCGATGCCATCGAGCTTCGGCCTATGGTTTTCGGCCTATGCTGAGAGCCTTGCTGACGACCTCCACACAATGCTGGGGGCGTATAAAATTATCAATAAAAACCCATTAGGTTCGGCGGCTGGTTACGGTAGTAGTTTTCCGCTCGACAGAGAGCTAACGACCTCATTACTAGGGTTTGACGACCTAAGCTACAATGTTGTGACCGCCCAGATGGGTCGTGGTAAGAGCGAGCGAGTTCTCGCCCAAGCGATGGCTAATATAGCTGCCTCATTAGGCAAATTTGCTATGGACAACGCGTTATATCTCTCACAAAATTTCGCCTTCATATCCTACCCACCAGAGTTAACAACGGGTAGCAGCATAATGCCTCACAAGAAAAACCCAGACGTCTGGGAAATTATGCGCGGTAAGTGCAATCTTTTGCAGGCGCTTCCTAACCAATTAGCAATGCTAACTACCAATCTGCCAAGCGGTTACCACCGTGAGTTGCAGTTGTTGAAAGAGGTGCTTTTGCCTGCTATTAACTCGTTGAAAAGTTGTTTAGACATCGCACATTATATGCTATGTCACGTATCGGTTAACGACGGAATATTGAACCAGAGCAAATACGATTATATTTTTTCGGTAGAGACTGTTAATTCGTTAGTACTCAGTGGAATGCCATTCCGTGAGGCATACGTAAAAGTTGGTCTTGACATCGAGAATGGCGACTTTAATCCGAGCCGAACGGTGAGTCACACTCATTCGGGAAGTATTGGGAACCTGAAGCTTGACCGTATAAATTTCAACTTAGATGCGATTACCCAACAATTTAATTTTCAGGGCTTTATAGAGGCCGAAGAAAAGTTAACTAAATTATTTTAGCACTTTTTTTCAATTTTATTTGCACATTAATTTTTTTCACCCTATCTTTGCACCG
The DNA here is from genome assembly GCA_947037995.1 of uncultured Rikenellaceae bacterium. GTDB lineage: Bacteria > Bacteroidota > Bacteroidia > Bacteroidales > Rikenellaceae > Mucinivorans. Next base: position 753 of record CAMQUV010000240.1, on the reverse strand, counting down.
CTAAAGAGGCTTAAACCTCACAATAAATTGGCCCATTCGTCTAACGGTTAGGACGCCAGATTTTCATTCTGGAAATAGGAGTTCGATTCTCCTATGGGCTACATCTTCCTCCTGAAAACTCGAAACTCTATCTATTATAAAACACATAAATAGGGTTGCTTTTTTTTACAACCAAAAAGAAACGTGACGGTAACACGCCACTAAAACATTTTTCAAACTCTTAAACTACCCGCCCGAAAATGGCTAACCACAAATCATCTATCAAACGTATTCGCCAATCTGAAAAAAGAAGAATACACAACAAATACTACCACAAAACTACTCGTAACGCCATCAAAGCTCTACGTAATACTGACGACAAAATCGCCGCTGTTGCTCTTCTTCCTAAAGTTGCTGCTATGCTCGATAAACTCGCCAAACAAAATATAATTCACGCTAATAAAGCTGCTAACCTTAAATCGGCACTGCAAATCTTTGTGAATAAAATCGCCTAACGATATTTATGTCCAAACCCCTGAGGTCTAACATTATATCATCGTCAAACAAAAAGCCAATCCTATTAAGGGTTGGCTTTTGTTGTCGTATAAATGATTCCCACCCATCAATATCTATACGCCTACCAATATCTACCCACGCACACACGCATATACCCCGTACAATACGCACATATCTAAGGGTTCTCGACTTTCTGCCCCCCCCCCCCCCCTCCCCCCTCCCTCACCACCATAACCCATAAACCCGATACAACCCCGC
>CAMQUV010000239.1 GCA_947037995.1 uncultured Rikenellaceae bacterium | reverse complement strand
CCCTTTCACCCAGTGTAGACTCACATTTTGTCGGCTATATGTTTTGAGCAGTCTAAGCCATAGGTCTTTATTTTTTTTGTCTTTAAAGTCTTTTTTGACCCATCCGAAGACCCATTTTTTTTCAATAGCATCTATGACGTATTTAGAGTCGGAATAAATGTGGACATCTTGCCCTTCACTCTTAATTGCTTCGAGCCCTTTGATGACCGCAAGCAGCTCCATACGGTTATTTGTGGTAAGTTTAAAACCCTCTGCGAGCTCTTTTCGGTGCTGTCCGCTAATCAATACGGTACCATAACCACCAGGTCCTGGATTCCCTAACGACGAGCCGTCTGTATAAATAGTAATTTGTTTCATAGATTTATTGGCAAAATTAGCAAAAAATGTCTAATTTTGCCAAAAAACTTTTTTTGCTTACGAAAAACACGATGAAACTCAAAGATATATCACTTTATTTGCTGACCTTGGCTTCTCTAGTAGCCATAATGTGGAGCTGCGCCACTGCGAGCTCACCCGGTGGTGGGCCACAAGATTCGCTCCCACCGATTTGCATAGATGCAGACCCAATGCCCTATTCTGTCAATTTCAAGGGCAAACGAGCTGTGCTAACTTTCAATGAGTATGTTAAGCTCAAAGACCAAAGCAAATTATTTTTCCTCGCCCCAACCTACGAAAAACGGCCACTTCTAACAATCAAAGGCAAAAGCATTGTCGTTGATTTCCAAATGCCCCTAGATAGCAATACGACACATACGCTCGACTTTGGCGCCTCGATTGTGGACAACAATGAGGGCAATCAAATGGATAATTTCGTCCTTCCGTTCTCAACGGGCAGCTATGTAGACTCGCTGATTATGGCCGGACAGACACTAAACGCCTATACGCGCGACACGATAATCGGTGGATTTGTGCAGTTTTTCGACCCCTCGAGCGACAGCCTAAAACTCGACTCTGTAATGCTCAAAGCTCGTGCTGAGGTGATAAGTAGAACAGATAGTAGCGGATATTTCGTGGCTTCGACGCTCCAAGAAAAACCGTATAGAATCTATGCCTACCAAGATAATAATGGCAACCAACGCTACGAACCGGGCACCGACCTAATAGCGCTGACAGAGGGCAATAAAAACCCTGTCGACCAAGAAGGCTTCTCTATGATATATGACTCGCTCGAAAGACGCTGGCAAATGACCAGTGTGCCGCTTACACTTGAACTGTTCAAGGAAGACCCCCCACGCAAACAGACCCTGGGCGAAACAAAAAGACCACAAAGACAACAGCTCTACATAACGTTCAACGCACCGCAAGCAACGATTGATACGCTCGAATTCGAAGGTATAGATAGCTCGTGGATACAACGAGAGTGGGACCAAAACCGAGACTCCCTAACGGTTTGGATAACTCCGCCGACGATTGAGGATATCGAAAAACTCCAAGATACTATCAAAGCCCGCCTAGCATATCAAAAACAAGATAGCGTGTGGAAATACTACACCCATAGCCAAGATATACAGTTCACTCACAAAATAGAAATCACGGCCGAGGAGAAAAAAGTGCTCGAGCTCAAACGCAAACAAGAGCTAAAAGAGGCAAAAGAAAAGGAGAAAAAAGCATCCAAAAAGAACAAAAAGAAGAAGAAAAAGGTTGAAAAAGTAAAACCTCTGAGCAAATGCAAAATAAAAAGGCTTAAACGCAAAGGGCTATGGCCGCCAAAAGATTCTCTGCAACTCGACTCACTGAAACTAGACTCACTAGGTGGTAATACACCCAAAATAGACTCGCTTGCAAGCGATAGCATCCCCCCGAAAAATCCGTTCAAGGTGAATGTGGCTGCATCAACCAAGTTTATGCCGCTTAACGATATTATTTTCAAATTTGAATACCCACTGCGCGAAATACTAATCGACAGCATAAAACTATCGGTAATTACGCCCAAAATGGTGAAAGGACGCGCCGTACAAGATGACAAAGGAACGGCAGCACCACAGGAATTCGAAATGGTCAAAGACAGCCTAAACAGCAAGGTGTGGATACTCAAAGCACCGTGGAAAGTGGATAGTAAATATGAAATCCTCATCCCAGCCAATACGTTTACAAATATTGCGCTACAAAGAAACGATACGCTGCAATCTAGCTTCACGGTCGAAAGCCCGTCGAAATATGGCTCGGTCGAAATGAATTTCAAACAAGATTCACTCTACGAGGGCAACTATATTATACAGTTCATCAAACTGGGCAACAAATCAGATGTCGCTGACAGAGAATTGATTATCGACAACAAAGCCACAAAGCTAACCGTTAAATACCTACCCGAAGAGACCTTTAGGATTAGAATTATCCGAGACGCAAATAGCAATAAACGTTGGGATACGGGGGATATAAGAACCCGAAAAGAACCCGAAAAAGTAAGGGTCTACGAGAATCAAGGAGTAAATACTATCCTGTCGAAACCCAATTGGGAGGTCGTTGTCGACCTCGATTTGCCCGAACTATTCAACTAATAGAGGCTACACCACAACGAGAAAAATAAATAAAATGAGATATATTATAACAATTCTACTACTGACTCTGGGATGTACCGCCGCAATGGCACAGGTACACGTACACCCCGAGGCAGCAGAGAAAAAAAAGAAGGAGAAAGCGTGGAAAAAACCGCCGCCACCGCCCAATGCAACTATAACTGCGGCGTGGGCCCCTGTCAAAATCGACCACTATATAGGACTACGCGGAGGCTACGGACTAGGAATGGCGCGCTTCGAACCCCGAAGGGAATCGAGCAACTTT
>CAMQUV010000238.1 GCA_947037995.1 uncultured Rikenellaceae bacterium | reverse complement strand
TACGAGATAATGAGCGGTGACTGGAGTTCAGACGTGTGCTCTTCCGATCTAATCGAACACACCGAACGTGACTTTAAAAGTAGAGTACTCGAATGGAGCCAGAAAAATAAACGCAACGTTACGTTCATTACCAACGAAACACCCGAAAGTCTGCCTCATAACCCCCAGTTTGTGACAGTTATAAAGCTAGATGATGCTGACGCCGCAACAGCTATCGGACGAAATAAAAAACGCGCAGAACAAAAAGCTGCCAAAATGTTCTTCGATGAAATTATTGAAAAATAATCAAACCCATAACGCTACACTACTTATAGGCTCCAACCTAGGTGATAGCCAAACACTTATCGAACAAGCGAGGGGACTGATTCAAACTAACGTAGGCGTAATCATACAACAAACTCAACTGCTCAAAAATGAACCCGTGGGATTCATATCGCTACACCCGTTCTTTAACCAAATAGTAGTCGCCAAAACACCCCTCACACCACACCAACTTATCGACGCTCTCGAAGATATCGAACGAACTCTCGGACGAACAAAACCCTGCTGCGATTGGCGCAAACCTAGACAATATGCCGATAGAACAATGGATATAGATATCCTATTCTATGGCGACCTAAACATTAGCGACCAAAAACTGGAAATCCCGCACCCTAAAATTAAGGAACGGGACTTCGTACTGAAATTACTCCAAGAGCTAAACTAAATACACCCCCTACCCACAGAAAATCTTACAATTCTTTGTCTAAGGAGGCGTGGAATAGCTATTTCCTCAAGTTATACTCCTTCAGTACCTGCTGAAGGCTATATCCTTTAGATATTATCTTGCCCTCAGGAGATATCATATAAAAATAGGGCAACCCCTTAAGAACATAATCATCCTCAAACGTCTCGTTTATACTTGCACCTTGACCATCTACCTCGTGCTGCCAAGGGTGATTTAACATACCGCTAAACTTCGCTTTCATATCCATCCCATAAAGCATCGCGCCTGCTGGCGCCCTGTCGTGAGCTGCCTGCAAATCAGCTTTTGATTTTACGAAACTAAGTACATTTAACGAATCTTTGTTCCTATTAAATAACCCCGCAACGTGTTCGTCAATTTGCATTGACCCTGGGCATAGACCAAAATGATATACCAATAAGTCCTTGCCCTTGAAAGTTTCGAGCGTTATCGTATCACCCTTCGTGGTTAACAATGTGAACTCCGGAGCCATTTGACCTGGCTGCGTTAATGCAAGAGTAGCGATACCTTGTTCCGCGAGTTTGCCGTAATAACTCTCTTTGAGCTCCGGTGTCAACTTCGCATACATCTCAACTTTTTCGTCATATTCACCGTATATTGCAGCTATATGTGCTGTGTACTCACTCGGAGTTTCATTGTGGTAGGCAGCTTTAAGTTTCTTAATCTCGCCAATAGTTTCAAGGCTTGATGGCACGTAATAGAAATTGTTAAACAAGTCCCTATATTCCTTTATTTTGAGGGTGTCGTTATTTGCTGTGGCGGTTTCTAATGCAACGTTATATCCGTTTCTTATACGGAAAAAAGAGTTCTCTAATGCGAGAAGTTCCTGAAGTTCACCATCATAAACCCCTCCTTTAAGAGTTGGGTAATAGATATTTTCGCGAGTTCCTTGAATATTGGTAGTACCTTCACTGACAAGAATATTTATCCATCTTTTATCGCTATACACTATCGTTTTATCGACAGGTAGGTATGTAGCTCCATAATATTGTATATGTTCTTGCTCACCATTATATTTAAGCGCACCATTTTTGCCAATAATAACATCGAATCCTGGTTCTGTTGTATAGTCTATATTTATTTTTTCGAATCTAAGTGTATCACCTTTTTGCGTGCCAACGATTTGTCCGACGAGTTTAAACTTTTGCGTTTGCGCGTTAGTTGCGAGCGACATTGCTGTAAGCGCAATAACTGTTACGAGTAGTTTTTTCATAATTAGTGGAGATTAAGGGGTTGAAATGATTTTTTCGGTGTTTGGTTATTAGCAAATATAGTCATAAAAGGTCACATAAACAACAAACCCTCTCCTAAATCGGTAAAAATCTAGGGGAGGGTTTTATATTATGTAATTGATATGTTTACGTCAAGGTCTAGCCACATTTGGAGTGTCCACAGGCGGTACATACGAGGCAACCTTCTTGATAGACGAGAGCTTCTTGTCCACATTCGGTACATTTGGTCCCTGATTTAGCTTGCGTTCCGCTAGGAATAAATTGGTCAAGGGCTCTAGCGACTCCATTTTTCCAGGTATTAATAGTTTCGGAGTTAAGGTGAAGCGAGGTAATAAGGTTCACTACATCGACGATAGGCATTTGGTTTCTAAGTACACCCGAGATAAGTTTGGCATAGTTCCAGAATTCCTCATCAAAGAGTCTAGAGATACCACCGACGGTATTTTTGTAACCATATTTATCTTCGTATTGGAAGTCATATCTTTTATCGCCATCTTTTTCTTTGACTTTGATAATAGAGCCTTTATTGATATGTTTGGGGATATAGAGTGTATCTTCTTCGACTTTCCCAGTAAATATTTCGTAGGGTAGCGAGTTATACATCCCAACGAATGCAATCCATTCATCGGAGCCATTTCTGAATCTAACGACTTGAGCTTCGAGCGATTCTGGTCTTTTGCCTTGGAACGAGGTAGTTTTATTATTTTTGTCACCAGCTTTGACGAGAACACCAGAGCGGCTACCGTCACGATATACAGTAACTCCTTTACAAGATCGGAAGAGCACACGTCTGAACTCCAGTCACCGCTCATTATCTC
>CAMQUV010000237.1 GCA_947037995.1 uncultured Rikenellaceae bacterium | reverse complement strand
TAGACGAGTTCTATTGTTTTCAGTTTCTCTACTATATCGAGAGCCAGCGAGTAGTAGTAATTGTTGATAGTGAGTCGTTTAGCTTTTGTCAGAAGAGCAATTGCGTCATCCACCATCAATTTATCGAGCAGAATATTAGCTTGTTCAATCATATTTCGAATCTGCGCCGCCGAGTCGGTCGAGGCTTTGAGGGAGACTAATGAATTGAGCAGTTGTAGCTGCAGGTGTTTTTTGAGGTTATTCAGTTGTGATTTGGATATGTTTCCCATTTTCAGGTTAATCAAATCCGGGTCATACGTATCAATTTTATCGATTACGTCATAGAGTTTAACATATTTAGCATTTTCCGATTTATTGGCAAGGGCATTGAGTTTAAAGTGTCTTTTTTCGGCTTTGCTAAGGTTTTTTATGAGTGTAAATAGCAGCATAGTGCGTGACGTATTTTAGGTTTAAAAAAGGATTTACAAATATAGTCAAAAATAAAGTAAAATGTCATTCGAATTAATATACTGAATGCGCTCTATATATTTACGATTTTCTTTTGCTTAGAATAAAATTTTTACTACATTTGCAAGTCAAATACAATTACAATTTCATCAACAATTAATATGGCAGACACATCGCGCTACGCACAGAGGGGGGCATCCTCCGGTAAAGAAGACGTACACAAGGCTATCAAAAACATTGATAAGGGCTTATTTCCTAAGGCTTTTTGCAAAATAGTTCCTGATTTCTTCACTAATTCACCAGACCATTGTCTTGTTATGCACGCGGATGGGGCGGGAACCAAATCCTCGCTTGCGTATATGTATTGGCGTACTACGGGCGACCTTTCGGTATGGAAGGGAGTTGCGCAAGACGCCATTGTTATGAATACGGACGACCTGCTATGTATTGGTGCTACGGATAACATTACTATCAGTTCAACAATTGGACGTAATAAAAGACTCATTCCTGCCGAGGTTATTTCGGCTATTATCAACGGAACCGAAGAGTTCCTTGAGACGATGAGGTCATACGGAGTTAACATTATTTCTACTGGTGGTGAAACTGCCGATATGGGAGATGTTGTCCGAACAATTATTGTTGACAGCACGGTTACGGCGAGAATGAAACGCTCTGACGTCATTAATAACGAAGGTATTACACCAGGCAAAGTTATTGTTGGACTTTCGAGCTACGGACAAGCAAAATACGAAACTAGATACAACGGTGGAATGGGAAGCAACGGACTTACTTCGGCACGTCACGATGTTTTCGCTAACCATCTGGCTAATAAATTCCCCGAGTCTTACGACCAAAACCTGCCGTCGGAACTTATTTACACAGGGCAATATGACCTGCTAGATAAAGTCGATGGATTAGACGTAGATATGGGACAGCTGGTGCTTTCACCTACTAGAACTTATGCCCCTATCATTACAAGAGTACTGAAAGAGTGCAGGTCGGCTATCGGAGGGATGATTCACTGTACTGGTGGAGGACAAACCAAAGTGCTACACTTTGTCGATAATGTTCATATTATCAAAGATAACCTGTTCCCAACACCTCCACTGTTCCAAATTATTCAAGAACAATCGCAAACTCCGATGGAGGAAATGTATAAAGTCTTTAATATGGGACACCGAATGGAACTCTATGTTGACCCTGCGGCGGCACAAGAAATTATCGATATTAGCAAATCGTTTGGGGTGGATGCTAAAATAATCGGAAGAGTCGAAAAAGCGGACTCTAAAATTCTTACTGTCGACCAATTCACATACTAAGGTGAATGTAATTACAGAAAACGAAAAACAAATAAATATAATATAAATCTTACTTCACACAAAAACACAGAAATGTCCAAAGAGATAAACATTCGTAAAGGACTCGACATTAAACTTGTGGGGGTGGCTGAAAAAGTGCTTGTCAAAGCACAACCTGCAACCTCTTATGCGCTTTGCCCCGATAATTATATCGGAGTGCAACCCAAAATGCTTGTTAAAGTCGACGACAAAGTCAAAGCTGGAACTCCTCTATTCTTTGACAAAGAGAACCCAGAAATCCTTTTTACATCACCAGTCAGTGGGACTGTTGCTGAAATCAGAAGAGGCGATAAACGCAAAATATTGGCCGTGGTCATTACTGCAGACCATCAAGACGAAGCTGAAACAATGCAACCTCTTGATACTAAAACTGCTACAAAAGAACAAGCGAAAGAACTCCTACTGAAATCAGGACTATGGACTACGCTTATCCAAAGACCTTTTGGTATCATCGCAAACCCGAAAGATACCCCTCGTGATATCTTTATCTCGGCACTCGATACTGCGCCGCTTGGTGTTGATATGGACTTCATTCTGCAAGACCAACAACTAAACCTTACCGCAGGAATTGAACTTCTGTCAAAACTAACTGACGGTAACGTTTATCTTTCTATCGGACAAGATGCTACCGCAGGGGCACTGCCAAAAATAAAAAATGCCCAAATCAATATCTTTAAAGGTAAACATCCGGCTGGTAACGTTGGGACGCAAATCGCTGCTATCAAACCGATAGCCAAAGGCGAAAACGTCTGGACGATTGACCCTAGCCACGTTGTTATGATTGGGAAACTTGCACTTACTGGTACACCTAATTTTGATAAAATTATCGCGCTAGCTGGTTCGCAAATCAAAAAAACATCGTATGTGAAAATTACTAGCGGTGCGCAAATCGAATCGTTCGTTGCTAATAATACTCAGGGTGATAATATCAGACTTATCAGTGGTAACCCGCTTACTGGGACTAAGGTTTCGCTCGATGGATACATTGGATTCTATAAT
>CAMQUV010000236.1 GCA_947037995.1 uncultured Rikenellaceae bacterium | reverse complement strand
TATGAGCATTAAACCTTATAGCTTCTCCTGCTTTAACCATATAGCAGTTAGCAGGCTTATCTTTATAGTCTACGTCAAATATAGTGTATTGTGTTACTGTAATAGCTTGCGTGGCGATGGTGTGTGCGCCGGTGGCTCCTTGGGTGGTAGTTGTGATTGAGGCTTCATAAAAGTTGATAACAGAGGCCTGCACGCAGATGAAACATAAACATTTGTTTATATTTCTCTCTAAAAATAGACATACTCGCACTTTTTCTTGCTTTTTGCAACTTTTTCAGTTAAATTTGCCTATCAATACCTAAAATTAGAACCAATTATGAGGATAAAAACATTTACTTTCATCTTGGCTTTCACTGCTATACACATAAGCACGCTTGCCCAAAACCTCCATTCGCTCAGCGGCGATACTATAAAAACAACCATAAACTCTACATCGGTTACTATTGAGGATGCTGTTACGATGGCATACACCAATAACCTTTCGATCGAGGCTGCTCAATACGCAATCAAAGCCGCCGAACATCGCAAGAAAGCGGCGTGGGGACTAGGAGTTCCAAAAATTGGTGTAGGTGCTGCATACACTTATATGTCACAAGACATTGGTAAAATAGATTTTAACGCCGAAAAAAATGGACTTGTCGACTTTATCGGAACCCTACCGATACCCATACCACCTGCTATAATCAACTCACTCAAATCGCTCGACCTGTCGTACACACTTCAAGAGCGCGACTTTGCAATTGTTGAAGCTACGGTTGTGGCTCCGATATTTACAGGAGGAAAAATACGCGTTGCAAACAACGTTGCTAAAATACAAATCAGCCAAGCGCAAAACGATATGCTCGAAACTAGAGCAATGCTATTTAGCGAAATTACCGAAAGATATTGGGGGCTTACACTGGCGCACTCGGCCGAAAATCTCAATGTGCAACTGCTCGCCGCGATGGAACACCACGCCAGCGATGCCCAGAAGCTAGAACAAAACGGTATGATTGCCTCGACCGAACGTATGTATATTGATATGGCAGTCTCGATGGCCAAAGCGGCTCTCACTACAGCGAAAAATAATACTAAAACTATCAACTCGGCGCTAGGTAGCTCCGTGGGGTTCAAAAGTAAATATAATACGTCGACACCATTGTTTATTAACACTAAACTAGAATCACTCGACTTTTTTACAACACATACGTTAACCCATAGCCACGCACTCGAAAAAATGGAGCTCTTCAAAAAACTCTCACACGAGGCCGTGAAAATGGAACGCTCTAAGTTCTTTCCAACTATTGCTGCGATGGGCGGAGCCACACTGTGGAACTACCAATTGTCTGACCAATTACCCCGCTGGGTCGTTGGGGCAACGCTTACTTGGAATATATTTGATGGACTAACACGTGAACACAACTTTCAAGCTGCTAAACTGAACCAAAAAAGAGTAGAGGTACTACAAGAGAAAGCGCAAATTGACATTAAAACCCTTGTCGAAAAACTCTATAACCAAACGCAAAGCGCCCTAGATATAGTGGAAGCTTATGACTCAACTATTGAATTTGCGGAACAGTACTTGTATGCAAAACAACGTGCTTTTAAAGAAGGAATGGCTACATCGGTCGAACTAGTGGACGCCGAACTAAACCTCTCGAAAGCTAAACTCGAACGAATGGCCGCTGCTTACGGATTCGATACAGCTCTGTGCAACTTACTTGCCGTAGCAGGACTATCGGACAACTACACGAGATACCTTATCGGTGACGGATACGCGCCCATAAATTAATAAAACCAATAAAAAACCAACCCATACATAAACTTCTTACTTAGATAACTATGAAATCAAAAGTCTTTATAACCACCCTAATCATAATCCTATCTATCAGCGTTATATCGCTTGTCGGATGGATGTTCAGCGAACCAGAACCTGTGCTCTTGCAAGGTGAAATTAGTGCGACATCGTACAAAATATCATCGCAAATGCCTGGACGTATAGATAGCATACCTGTGCGAAGAGGGCAAATTGTGAAAAAAGGTGACTTTATTTACCGAGTTACCTCAAAAACAATTAACGCTAAACTTTCGCAAGCCGAAGCGCTGCGCGAAGCGGCATCTGCTCAAAAACTTAAAGCGGATAAAGGTGCTCGTAAACAAGTGATTCAATCGGCTTACCAAATGATGAAAAGCGCAGAACAGGGTGAGCAACTCGCTGCTAAAACATTTAAACGTGTCGAAAATCTTTATAAAGAAGGAGTCGTGCCTGAACAAAAATTTGACGAAGTATCCGCACAATATAACGTTGCCAAAAATACCGCTAAAGTTGCCAAACAACAATACCTACTTGCCAAAGCAGGAGCGCAAAGCGAAGATAAAACATCCGCTGCCGCACTGGTTAACCAAGCTGCCGGAGCCGTTGCCGAAGTCGAATCATACCTTAATGACGCCTACCAATACTCACCCGTCAATGGAGAAGTATCATCTATTATCGCCGAACAAGGAGAACTTGTCGGAGCAGGATTTCCGGTAGTTACAGTCGTTGATATGAACGATATGTGGGCTACTTTTAATATCAAAGAGACGCTACTTACAAAATTTACCAAAGGAACAAAATTTACCGCAAATATCCCCGCTGTTGGCAAAGACATCGAGTTTGAAGTCACATTTATCTCGCCCGAAGCATCGTATGCTACTTGGGCAGCGACGAGAACTACGGGGCAATTTGATATCAAAACTTTTGAAATTCACGCCCGCACTACTGCCAAAATTGAAAACCTATACGTCGGAATGAGCGTGATTATTAATTATGACACACTTTAAAAATAGCATATATAGAGAACTAAAA
>CAMQUV010000235.1 GCA_947037995.1 uncultured Rikenellaceae bacterium | reverse complement strand
TTCGATTACGCAGAGTTATAAAGCCGCTAATGAGAACCCTGTTAAATCGTTGAAATCGGAGTAAGCTGCCGCAACTAGAGTTACACACATTAAGACTAACAATTACTACATAAACAAGATTACTATGAGACACATTATTCGAAACATTCGCAACCTTTTTAAATGCTATACACAATCCACAATTTTCAACATTGTGGGTCTGTCGCTAGCCTTTGCGGTGGGCTATATTATTTATGTCCAAACGAGCTATGAATTTGGGTATGGCAAGGCAGATGCAAACTCAGAGCGTATATACCGAGCTAAATCTGCTATGCAAGATAAATGGGGCGCCACCAGTTTTGGCATAGTCTCTGATGCTGTTGCCAAACACCCTGACGTTGAAGTTATGGCGCGATACGGACATTTAACGGGCAACCGAAAGCTAAAAGTTAATACCACAGGAGAGTGGCAAATGGTAGAACGATATATAGCTTGTATAGACACTTCTATGAACAAGATATTTGATTTTGATATGGTAGTGGGCGAATTCTCGGCTATTGAAAACCCCGGCGAAGTTATCATCCCAATGAGTATGGCTAATGAATTTTTCGGGGGTGCGGACAAAGCACTTACAATGCAATTGCGCAAAGATGGAGCAGGTGATAAAACTTACACCATAGCAGGGGTTTATCGTGATTTCTCGAAGCTATCTCTACTGCACCAAAACAAAGTTTACGAAAAGTTTATTGTAGAGCCAAGCTACAAAACATCGGGCAATCACGCTATGTTCTTTAAACTCCGAGAGGGTGGCAACATTAGTCAGATTACTAAGATTTCGAACACTACTATAACTGAGATGCTTGATGGCTACGGACTTAGCAGCGTATCGGTCGAAATAGATTATACGCCAATTAGCGAGGTTTATTTTGATAAAATAGAATTTACGATACACCCCACTGGCAATAAAACAATCACCCTGTCGCTTGTATTTGTAGGAATCCTTGTGATGATTATAGCGATTATAAACTTCGTCAATTTCTCAATTGCTCACGCTCCTCGACGCCTCAAAGCGATGAATACATATCGTATTCTGGGGCATTCGTTGGCAGGGCTAAGGGCGTTGATTGTTATGGAAGCGGTGTTTATAGCAGTAATTTCGTCGCTAGGGGCTATACTTTTAATACATTATTTTGAGATGACTACCCTCTCAAATATAATTGTAACCTCGATTGAGTTAGGCCAAAACATTGATGCCGTAGTGGCATTGGTAGTTAGCGCAGCATTAGTGGGAATTATTGCGGGTGTTTACCCTGCGTTTTACATCACAAATTTCCAACCAGCAGTGGTTTTAAATGGGGGTAAATCTCTGCCTCACTCAGCACAAATAATGCGCAACTTTCTAGTGTCGTTGCAGTATGTGATTTCTATTGCGATGATTATTATAGCTATGTTTATTACAATGCAAAACAACCTACTTTCTAGCTATAACGAGGGATATAATGGTGATAACCTGGTGGTCAAGGTGGTGTCTAATAAGCATAATGCACTGAAAGAGCATTTACTTAAAAATAATACTTTTATAGAGGCGATTGAATATTCGGGGTCAATGATAGGTACTGACAAACAGAGTTTCGGGGGTATGAAGGTCAACTTCGATAATAATCGAGCGATAAATAGTTTGCAATTCTACATAACTGCGAAATTTGTTGAATTTATTGGGATGGAGATTATAGAGGGAGAGTTGTTTGACACTGGGGATACTGGCGGCAACTCGATTGTTGCAATCAATCAAAGTGCAGCTGAAATATTTAATTTAAAAATTGGAGATAAATTAAATAATAGTGAGATTAAAGCAATCATAAGCAATGCCACTCTAACCTCGCTACGCAACGGTATGTCACCAATGGTTTTTGTGATTATACCACCCGAGCAAGCGCGAGTAATGTATGTGCGATATCGTGAGGGCCACTTTAACGAGACTTTAAAAGCTATTGAGACTTCGTACGCCGAAATATTGCCCGAGTCCGACGCCACAAACATTCACGGTTATGATGAATTTAAAGAGAACGTTTACCAAGCAGAAAACAACCTTGGCACAATTATATCTTGGAGCGCAATTCTATCAATTATCATAGCAATAATAGGCGTAGTGGGACTAATCTCGCTCGAGGCACAGCAGCGCACGCGCGAGATTGCCATACGCAAAGCCTGTGGAGCAACAACTGCCGAGATACTGAGAATGTTGAACCTTAAATTCATTAAAATTGTAAGCATTTGTTTTACCGTGGCAGCGCCCGTGGCGTATTTAGTGGTACGTACGTGGCTCAGCTCGATGCCCTACAAAGTGGCGATAACTCCGCTCGTTTTCCTCGGCGCAGGGCTGCTCATAATGCTAATAACTATTGTTGTAGTAACGCTGGTTTCCTACCGAGCGGCAAATACAAACCCCGCCGAAGCGATGAAATAAAGGGATTGAAGCCACTTTTAAATTGCCTGTCAGAGTGTCAGAGACCTCTTTTATTGCCTGTCAGCTTTGTAGGTTGCTATTGGTTGGTTGATAAAAGCGTCCTGTCGTGCTGATTTGCCGGTAGGGCTGGGGGAATCCGCCACTGATTGTTAATTGCCAATTGGTTAGTTTTGGATTCGAAGGCCTGTCGGGGGTGTTCTATTAGAACATCTCCGGCTGGGGGAGGCCTTCGATATTCTTAGCTTCGCCTATGCCATTATTAGAGGGAATTAGTTCTGGCATCGAGAGCCGAGGTGAGGCTGAAATACCAGTTTCAGTCTGAGCCGTGGGGGCGGCTCTCGACTGGGGGTCTAAGACCCCTTTTAATTGCCTGTCGGCTTTGTAAGTTGCTATTGGTTGGTTGAGTC
>CAMQUV010000234.1 GCA_947037995.1 uncultured Rikenellaceae bacterium | reverse complement strand
TGAACCTTCGGTAGAGAATGTAGCTTTCCAATCGTAGTTTGATAGGACCTCTATATCCGGTACAGAATGTGGGTCTTTCGCAAGTGGAGGTAGGGTGTACCCTTCTACTGGTGGTATTGGATCGGTTATGAATGTTACTTCGAGAGCCGGCTGTATATATTTGATTAGTTTGGATGGAACGGGTACTCCCCCATCGTTAAGCTCCATATTATATGAAAGCTCGAATGCTCTGGAGAGTGCTGGTTTCGCCTGCTCTGTTGCCCTGACTGTAATTTGAGCTGGTGTATTTGCAAGGATATCTACATTGATTGCCTGATTGGTATATTCAATGCCGTTAATAGTTACAGCCGCCCAAGCGGATATCGTCCCTGTGATATTCCAGTTATGATTTACTGTTTCTTCGACTGGCTCCATAGGTGTAGCCGTAGTCATAATAGGTATTTGAACTTCTGTGTATGGGATGTCAAATATAAGGTGTTGCTGATTTATGTCGGTAGTCATAGTCTGCGTTACGGCATCGGTTGTTTTGGCCGTGTATGACATTTGAATAGTTCGGATTGCGTTATTTTGGTTTACCTTCTTGGTTATAACGGTAAGTCCTTTGGTTATACCTGGAAATTCGGCTCCGAGTACGAGTTTCGTTCCATTATATAGCACATCAATCCACTCTGGGATTTCGGTTAGCGGCGCACCTTCAGCATTATTCAGACCAAAAACCCAAGGGAAGTTGGAGCGAACTTGCGGCATATCGCCAGTTGTATTAACGGGAACATCAAGATTAACAGGGTCTGAGGTAGATAGGCTAAAGTAGCCTGAGTTTTGCACTAGATTGACGGATGATTGTCTGGTTTCGGGTGTACCCGAG
The DNA here is from genome assembly GCA_947037995.1 of uncultured Rikenellaceae bacterium. Classification (GTDB taxonomy): domain Bacteria; phylum Bacteroidota; class Bacteroidia; order Bacteroidales; family Rikenellaceae; genus Mucinivorans. Next base: position 1,991 of record CAMQUV010000234.1, on the reverse strand, counting down.
TTGCCTGTGGCAGTAAGCGTAGTTGTACGCACATCGGCGGTTTTGGCAAAGTTGTCGGTCGCTTTGAGGTAAAGAGTTGTATAAATGTCGGTGAATTCGGTGGTACTTGGGATTGCTCCTGAAGTAGCAGTGGCATCGGTGTGCATTGTTATAAAACTAGCAGCAGGAAGGGTTAGCGTATATTTTTCAATAGTTTGGTCTTTGTGTATTTTGATTTCTTGGATTTCGCTAGTACCTGTAAGGAAGTGCGGTATATTTTCGAACGTGATAGGGTTTGACGGTCCAAGTTTTATGGTTAGTTTTTTGCCCTGTTCGAGTACGATGTTAGATTGTGGCGCGAACGAGATAGTTGATTTTGTTGAGTTCTTAAGGTTTAGCGTTACAACGATAAGTTCTTGTTTGGCCGAGAATGTTTGCGGTAATGCCAGAGTTTCATATAGAATATATGTTCCAGTGGTAATCGCATCGGCATCAGTATGTAGGCTAACGTCCTGAGTAGAAGTATTATCGACCGAGAGGATTTGCTCATTAAGGCTGAACGTAGCTTGTTTGTAGGCTCCTTTGATTTTGACACTTTCGATGCTTGTCACAGGGATGTCGCCGATGGTTTGTGGAATCAGGAATTCAAAATCAACTTTGGCCAAATGTCTTTTGAATGGCAATGTCAAGTTGTTGTCATCTTCCGTAACGCTGATGGGCTGGTTGTGAGAAGAGAGGAACTCCGAGGCGATAGTTTGTTTGGTCATAACATTAGGAATGACGACCGGGATATTGGCGTACTTAACATCTGCCGCATACGGGAAATAGGCGTAGGCCTTGTATGTTTTGGTCAATTCGAGCTTAGCAGTCAAAGATTTGCCAGCCAAATAAGTGCCGCTACTATACGTATATGGCATATTTGTCGAGTGAATGTTTTCAGGATTTAACTCCACACTGCTGCCGTTTTGCTGAGCTACATATATACCCAAAATGTCGCCGTCAGCGAACGCATCCTTGCTCGCACGAGTGACAGGAGAAAGCCAAGCCTCCGAACTGTACTCCCATACCAATGTCTTGTTGGCGTTGGCAGGCTGTGATAAAACTCCCGCAGATTTTGCGCTGGCGGCTTCGCCAATTGAAACATTTGTCGAAACACTTAACGTACGCGCCGTGTCGATGTCGCCCGGAGTGTGCTCAGTGTTGTCCGACTGGCACGAAGCAGCCGAAATTAAAAATGCTATGGAAATTAATGCTCTAAAGTATTTCATAATGAATATATAGTAATTAAATTATTGTCGTTTTGTGAATCAATGAAATCGCAAAATACACCTAATGACCTATCGCCCACAGACTTAGACCCAAAAAAAGCCCGAAGTATGCGAGAAAATGATAAGACAATGAAAGTGAACTGAATGCAATTATTCATATCATCAATGTTAATCGTTATTATGTCAAAACGCTGTTAACCAGTGCTTTATAGCAATACGAACCGCCCGCAATGTGACGCGAATGGTGGTGCCGCTGCTTACAAAGATAGATTTATCAAACACTTTTGGTGCTGGAGAGGTGGTAAAATAAGTGACAAATCGTAAAATAACTTGCAAATTTACGATTTGTACTGTTTTTGCGGGGGAATTTTAGTAGTTAATATGGGCGAAATTGGCATTTTTGATTGGGGGGGGGCTGGGTGGCAACGCCACTTGAAGATTGCCTGTCGGGGGGGGCAAAATTGGCATTTTTGATTGGGTGTCGGCATTCCAAAATTATTGGTATAGGCTCGGTGGCATAGGCGAAGCTAAGAATATCGAAGGCCTCCCCTACCGGTGGCAACGCTACTTGAAGATTGCCTGTCGGCACGCTAGCAATTCTAACTTCGGCAGCTATCAGCCAGCGAGCCTGACTTCGTGTGCTGTTAGCACCCTCCCCGTGCGGAGGCGAGCAATACTAGATTGCTCTTTCCACAGGCTTTGACTCTTTAGTCGTTGTAATATGGAAAGGCGCGAGCCTATCAG
>CAMQUV010000233.1 GCA_947037995.1 uncultured Rikenellaceae bacterium | reverse complement strand
TTGACTCAAATAACCAAAACAAAAGGAGCAAAAAATTTCCAATAGCAACATACAAGGCCCACAGGCAATAAAAATGTTTTAGTAAGCTAAGCGGTTATTTTTTCAGCCAATTTTTGGCAACAATAAATAGCGAGCGGATAGCTGGTGAGATAATCGCCATAAGCCCCAGGGACAGTAGGGTGTAGATTCCGACTGTCGTGACTCCTCTAATAATTAGCCCAAGCCACCCCGAAGGCAGTTCGATGAGGTTATTTATTGCCATTGTAGCGACCCAGCTGACTGCAACCATAGCGATTAGAGCGATTAGGTGCAGATAGAATTTGCCTAAATTTTGTTTGAGTCCTTTAGAATTTAGGTAGTATGGTTTCCAAGCAAGTGCATTGAGTGTTGTAGCTACCGTAGTACCTATTATGACGCCTATAATTCCATAGTTGATTGTCAGTACCACCGAGATAATGAGGTTTATTATAGCTTCGCTCCACGAAGCCCACACGTCATTAAAAAGTCCAAAACCATTGAGGAATATGTCATTTGCGCGCCTATAAACGGCCACAAAGAGGTTGAAACTCAGTAGGAGTACTATGGTGTCGTTATAGATTGTTTGGTTGTTCAGCCAGAGGTCTATAAATGGGTTGACGAGCATATAGAATCCAAATGCGACCACCCCTCCTAGGAGTACGAATAGGGCAGTATATTGTCCGTGCACGAGGTTAATTTTCTTTTTATCATCCGAGCAAATCAGCTCCCCTACCGCCGCGTGCGAGTTGCCCATCATACTAGCAATTATCTGCACGATTCGCCCCATCAGCATAGTATAATTTGTAAAGTATGTAACTTCTTTAAATCCCATAATTATTTGAATAACAATGTTATCGCTTTGCAGCAGTATAGTGCTACCGATTTTGGATGAAAAAATGCGGCGAATATTCTGCAAGATTTTTTTCTCTTCGCGCCAGTATTTGGTGGCATTTCTCCAGGAAGTTTTTAGCCAGGGGTAGTTTTTCCGAGTATATGTTTCGAGTATAACGGCGAATGCAATGGCGAATATCATTTCACAGGCAAGGAAACTTCCGAGGCCCATATCGAGTAGTATTAGGCAGCCCATTTGTGCTATTAGTTTGAGCACAAGCACAGTATTTTGAATGATTGTAATAGCGTAGCTCCGCCCTGCTGCTACCACCATAAATTGCTTGTAGTTAGCCCAATAGCTTAGTATTGTGGTAAACATTATAGCGCCGAAAGTCAGATAGATTTGTGTCAACCCGACCCCGTCGTCAATTGTGAGCATATTGGGAAGGAAAGGGGTAATTATGAGTCCGGCGATGAGTATGACCGCTCCTATGAGTTTACCAAAGAACCCGAGTAGGGCAATAATTTCGCGGATACGATTTTGGTCGTCGTCATAGATTGGTTTATAGAGAGCTTGCGTCATAGCGGCCCCTACGCCGAGTTCGGCAAGGTTTAGAAATCCGATAATACTGGCTATTGTAGCCGTAAGTCCCACGATTGAAGTTCCAAGGTGATTGATGAAAACCGAGCGCGAGAAGAAATTTACGAGGAGTATAATAATGCTAAATATGGCAGTCCATTTGGCATTTTTTATAGTAAGTTGGAGTCGGTTATTTTTCATATTCAGAGGCTCCTTTGCATTGGCGAATAGTTTTGTGCATACGGCATCCCACCGGGTGTGCTTCGGGTGGAATATTAAAAGTTATGATGCAGTATGATTTCACAAAGGCAAATATAAGACAATTTTTGTAAATAAAAGTTCTTATATTTGTGGCACCTAAGAATATATTTTAAAATAATACTATGCAACTATCACTACTTAGCCCTTCGTGGGACAAAAATTACGAGCTTTTGGACTCGGGCAACGGACAAAAACTCGAGCGATTTGGCAGTTTTATTCTGTCACGTCCGGAGCCTCAAGCATTGTGGCACCCCTCAATGGCTGATGCTGAGTGGGAACGGTTGGCCGATGCTGTTTTTGTGAAGAGTCAAAACTCGGAGGAAAAAGGGCAGTGGAATCTCAAACCTCGTATGAAAGAGCAGTGGTGGATAGAGTACAAGCCTTTGGGGCTGCATTTTAGACTTGGGTTAACCGCCTTTAAGCACGTCGGGATTTTCCCTGAGCAGGCTGCCAACTGGGACTTTATTGCCCAAAAGTGCACGGAATATAACAACCCTAAGGTGCTGAATCTTTTTGCCTACACTGGCGGAGCCACTATGGCTGCGGCTCACGGCGGAGCTATGGTAACGCACGTGGATAGCGTTAAGCAAACGGTATCGTGGGCACGCGAAAATATGGAACGTAGCGGACTCGGTTCGGCGCGATGGATAGTGGAAGATGCAATGAAATTTGTGAATAGAGAGGTGCGCCGCGAGAGTAAATATGAAGGTATTATCCTTGACCCCCCATCGTATGGCCGAGGCGCTGATGGCGAAAAATGGGTGTTGAACGAAAATATACTCCAAATGCTTACGCAGTGCAAAGAATTACTCGCCGATGGCGGATTCCTTGTACTGAATCTGTACTCTATGGGTCTGTCGGCTACACTTGCTAATACGCTGATTAATAGTGTGTTTGGCGAAGTTGCCAAGGAGCGAGGAGAACTGTTTGTGGAGGATAGTTATGGCAAAAAATTGCCTCTGGGCGTTTTCTTGCGCTTCTAAACCAAAATAAAAAGCAGGCTTTGACTCAACCAACCCTTCTGGTGCTATCAGCCAGCGAGCCAAAGCCTCCCCGTGCGGAGGCTCGCTTACTGGTGCGAGAACCTCCACAGGCTTTGACTCTTTAGCCGTTGTAATTTGTAATGGTATAGGCGAAGCTAAGAATATCGAAGGCCTTCCCCAGCCGGAGATGTTCTATACCTGAATATAG
>CAMQUV010000232.1 GCA_947037995.1 uncultured Rikenellaceae bacterium | reverse complement strand
CCTCTTCGGCCGAGAACGATGCGTCAATAGGTTCGTACGAGTAAACCATTTTAGTCGTAAGGTAACCTCCGATTGCTGTTGGCTCCTCTTCTGGATTGTTTTGGTAGTAGTCAAAATACAGGTGCGAGTTTGGTGTCATCACAACATCGTGGCCCGCTTTGGCAGCAGTGATACCACCGCGAACACCTTGCCAGCTCATTACAGTAGCGTTTGGCGCAAGTCCGCCTTCGAGGATTTCGTCCCATCCAATAATAGGTTTTCCGATTTTCTCGTTTACAAACTTTTCAATACGTTTGATAAAGTAGCTTTGCAGTTCGTGCGAATCTTTAAGACCCTCTTTTTTCTTACGTGCCTTACATTTAGGGCAGTTATCCCAGAATTTTTTGTCCACTTCATCACCGCCGATATGTATATACGGAGCGTTAGGGAACAATTCAGCCGTCTCGATTAAAATATTCTCAAGGAATGTAAATGCCTCTTCATTTCCCGCGCAAAAGGCAGTAGCCATATCCTTAGGGTAGTGTCCTCCTGGTGTAACATCTTGTAGCTCCCCTAGGCACGAAAGTTCTGGGTAAGCTGCGAAAACTTCAGAAGAATGTCCTGGCATTTCAACTTCAGGAATAACAGTGATACCGCGCTCTTTGGCGTAGGCAACAACATCTTTAATTTGCTCTTGAGTATAAAAACCACCATAAGTCGCTTTTTCACTTTTTTCGCTATTTAAAGGTTCGCGGTCGTTCCAGTCTTTGTCAGACCTGTCAACTCTCCAAGCCGATTTTTCAGTCAAAAGAGGGTATTTTTTGCTCTCCATTCTCCAGCCTTGGTCGTCAGTAAAGTGCCAGTGGAAAATGTTGAGTTTGTGCATCGCCAAATAATCAATGTATGTCTTAATCTCATCGGCAGTGAAAAAGTGACGGCTGCAATCAAGGTGCATACCTCTCCATTTAAATCTTGGGTAATCCGTTATTTCAACTTCTGGTAGTAGGTATGTTTGGTGCTTTGCTCCGTAAACTTCCTCAGGTAGTAGCTGCATAATAGTTTGTAGTGCATAGATAGCTCCACTGTGGTCGGCCGCTTTTATTTCTATTTGGTCATCGTCAATCTCTAGTTTGTAAGCCTCTGGTTTAGGGGCATTAGTCCACTGTTCTAGCGTGATATTCGCATCTTCGGTATTGTTTGTCGTAGTGAATTCCGAGCCCGTTTTCTCTTTGAGCGTTTGGCCAATAAAGTTTGCCGCTTCCAAAAGTGTAGGGCTGTCGTAGGCGATAGTAATATTGCTTGGGAGCTTGAAGGTCTCAGTCCCTGTGGTCATCGAAACTGGTTGCGGAATTAGCGCAATTGTTTCGGCTTTTTTGCCGCAGCTTGCCAGAGCAAGCGCTGCAGAAAGAATTAATAAGTATTTTTTCATCGTGTGTAATTAGAGTTTATATATAGAATTTAGTGTATATCTTTTTGTTTAAAATGGAGAGTCTTCGAAGTTTGTGTTTTGCATAACAACTCTTCCCTGTGATGCTGATATAGCATCAAATCCACTATCGTCAGGTACTGCCGAGCCGAATCCGCTCGAAGCCACATCGGTATAGCTGCCGCCACCCAGTGAGTTGAAAATATCGTCGGTCCAGTCCGTGAACTTAGCCTGTTCGGCAATGAATTTCAGTCTGACATCATCCACGGCACCATTACGGTGTTTGGCGAAAATAATCTCGGCCAGTCCGTCAGTAGGGGTTCCATCTTCGAGCTCGTTAATTCCATAATATTTCGGACGGTGAATAAATGCAACGATATCTGCATCTTGCTCGATTGCACCAGATTCACGAAGGTCAGATAGTTGCGGACGCCTTGCTCCACCACGGCTTTCGACCGAACGGTTTAGCTGCGAGAGTGCGATTATAGGCACGTCTAATTCCTTCGCAATCGCTTTGAGCGACCTCGAAATCATAGCGACTTCCTGTTCGCGATTCCCCTTATTGTCCGAAGTTCCAGCAGTCATAAGCTGCAGGTAATCAATGATAATCAGTTGTATATTTTCGCGCGATTTGAGTCTACGCACCTTAGAACGGAACTCGAAAATCGAAAGCGCCGGGGTGTCGTCAATAAAGAGCTTACAGGCCTCGAGCGGTTTGACCGACTGGGAAAGGTGGGTCCATTCGTCGGGCGTAAGGTTGCCTCGTTTGATGTTGTCAGAGTGTATTCCACTCTCGCCAATTATCAGACGCATCATTAGTTGGACCGTGCTCATCTCGAGCGAGAAAAACGCCACAGCGTGGTTGTGGTCCACAGCAATATTACGTGCCATACTAAGTACAAATGCTGTTTTCCCCATCGACGGTCGGGCTGCAATTACCACAAGGTCAGAGCGTTGCCATCCCGAAGTAAGTTTATCGACACCGTCAAATCCGGTGTTTATGCCGCTTAGTCCGCCTTCTATTTTAGAGACCTCTTCAATTCGCGCTAATGCTTTAGCCACGACTTCTCTTGCGCTCTGCACATCTCGTTTGACACTCCCTTCGGCGATTTTGAAAATCTCGCCCTCTGCCATATTTATCAGTTCGTCAACATCGTGCTCGTCCGAGAAAGAGCTCTTTTGTATGTTGGTCGATGCTGCGATAAGTTGTCTTTGGACATATTTCTGCGCAACAATTTTGGCGTGAAACTCAATATGTGCTGCCGAGCCAATTGCTTGTGTCAGTTTCGAGATATAAGCTACACCTCCGACTTGCTGCAGGCTCCCATTTTTCTGGAGCTGTTGGTTGACCGTGAGCAGGTCAATCGCGCCAAGTTCGGCCGACAGTTCGAGCACCGCCTTGAATATAAGTTGGTGTGATTCGAGGTAGAACGACTCTGCTTTAAGCACATCTTGCACTGCTAGAATCGCGTTTCTTTCGAGCAGAAT
>CAMQUV010000231.1 GCA_947037995.1 uncultured Rikenellaceae bacterium | reverse complement strand
CAGCTTTTGCACTGACCGTAGACATTAGGTTTCCACTCTTTATGGTCATTAAGAATCCATTTCTCGAGCATTGGTTGATATTTATCCAGTGGCAGGTACCAGTGTGTTGTTGGTCTGCGTTCAGGTATTGCACCCGATATAGCCGATTTCGGATTAATAAGTTCAGTTGGAGAGAGTGTCGAGCCACATTTCTCACATTGGTCACCATACGCTCCATCGGCGTGACATTTTGGGCAAGTGCCCGTAATGTACCTGTCAGCAAGGAATTGTTTTGCTTCTGGGTCATAATATTGCTCGGTAGTTTGTTCTATGAACTCACCTTTTTGGTAAAGGTTTTCAAAGAATTCCGAAGCAGTTTGGGCGTGCACTTTTGATGATGTTCTCGAGTATATATCGAATGATATACCAAAGTCGGCAAACGCTTTTTTGATTATTTCGTGATATCTATCCACAATTTGCTGTGGTGTAACGCCTTCTTTTTTTGCTTTTATTGTAATGGGCACCCCGTGTTCGTCCGACCCACATATTGATATAACCTCTTGCCCTTTAAGTCGGAGGTATCGGGTATATATGTCAGATGGAATATACACTCCAGCAAGGTGTCCGATATGAACCGGTCCGTTAGCGTAAGGAAGTGCCGAGGTAACAAGGTGTCTCATAATTTTATATTTGGGGATTATTTATTTTTTTGTTTCGCTTTATACTCAGCTTTCGCCTCTTTCTCCTTCATTTTTTGTTCAAAGGTTCTTTTTTCGAACACAGTAACGTTAATATACTTTTTAGGGTTTGTTTTAACGTCGTCAATTAGTAGCGAAAGGTTTTTCATACTAACCGTAAGGTTTTCGTAGAGTTTATCGTCTTTGATAAGTTTGCTAATATTACCATCCGCATCATTAATTTGCTGAAGCAGTATTTGCAACTCTTTAAAGCTATTTTTCCCATTCGTCAATAGGTCAGGCAGGCTATCTGTAGCCATCGCAATATTTTTCATTGTATGGTTAAAGCTCGGCATCACTTTGGCCAGTTCGGTCGAGAGTTTGTCAATATTTTCAATAATCGAGGCAATATTTTCAGTTTTTCTTTCAAGCAGGCTATTAAGGTTTGTTGTAGTATTCTCCAGGTTGCTAAATGTTTTACTAAGCGCGCTAATATTCTTAGGGCTCACAACACCGTTTAGTCCCGTGAGTAGTGAGTCAATTTTGAGGTCATAGTACTGTAGTTTTTTTCTAATTGATGAGTACTCTGTACTTGCCATTTGCATAATACTTGGTTCGAATACCGACGGTATTGTATCATTATCTTTATAGTGAGCATTGGTATGTGGCGCAAAGCTGAGTTCAATTATTTGCCCTCCCATCAGTCCATCCGTAGTAATTTTAACCGTAGAGCCTTGTGCGATAGGATATTCTTTGAGCACAGAAAATTTGACAGTAATATCTTGTTTTTGCAGGTTAAACTCCACTTTTTCGACTGTTCCGATTCTAAATCCTTTAGTTATAACGGGCGCCGACGCTTCGAGTCCATCAGCTGAATTGAATACAGCATAGAAAGTTTTATTTGAGCTAAAGATGCTATTTGAGTTGATATAGTTGACTGACAGGTATAGTCCTCCAATTATAAGGATACTAAATAGTCCTATTTTAAATTCGCGTGATATTTTATTTTTCATAGTTTATTTAAGTCTGTTAGTTGCTTCTTGGAGCGTGATTTGTCTATTATTACTGTAAGCAACAATAAAGCAGTCGGGAAATTGTTGTCTTATTAATTTTTGCAAAGTTAACGCTTCTTTGTAAGAATGAAAACTTCCGAGTGTATATTTGTAAAAAAAGTCTGTTTTATGTTCACTTATTTTGGTGGCGTGCTGTCCAAAATTTTGTTTGCTTCGTGCCACTTTTTCTTTCGAGGCTCTAATTTGCACTGCAAAATAGGTGCTAAGGTATTCGCCATAATATACAGCGGATAGGCAGTTCGGCAGGGGTTTTGTGGTGGTAACGTTACCGTTGTTAGGGTTCTTAGCTGGGTTATAGTTGTCGTTATTGTTGGGAACATTAACGTTTGGCTGTTCGACTTTGTTGGTTTGCAAGAATTTCACGGCGGCGTTGGCGATAGATTTGGCAATATTGTTTTGTCCTGTTTGTGAAGTTATATAAGCCCTATCCCTAGGGTTCGACAGAAACCCAATTTCGGTAAGTATTGCCGGCATAGTAGAGCGCCATAGCACGAGGAATCCAGCCTGCTTAACGCCTCTGTTTTTGAGTGGAACATTCTTTTTATATTCATCCTGAACGAGTTGGGCCAGTTTGAGGCTTTGCTCTTGGTATGCGTATTGCATAAGCGAGAATATAATGAATGATTCGGATGATTTGGGGTCATACCCTTGGTATGTCTGTTTGTAGTTGTCTTCGAGTGTGATGACCGAGTTTTCTTTCATCGCCACCGAGAGGTTTGCACCCGTTTTATCGACCCCCATAATATAGGTTTCGATACCACTTGCCGTGGTGTTATTATTTGAGTTTGTATGAATTGATAGGAAAAGTGCAGCTTTGTTGGTATTTGCAACACGCGTTCTGTTTTGCAGGGCAGTGTATGAGTCACTAGAACGTGTATAGATTATTTTTGCTTTGGGCAGTTTCGCTTTAATTATTTGGGCCGTTTTTGTAGCAATACTGTAGTTTATGGTCTTTTCGTAAGTTCTTCCCCAGACTGCTCCCGGGTCTTTGCCTCCGTGCCCTGGGTCAATAACAATCACGGGGCTCTGCGCCGCGCAAAACAATGTTTGACAGAGTGCTCCAACTACAATTACTATATACTTTGCTATTTTCACTAATAAAAAAGAGTGTCTTTAATAAAATTTAACTATTTTTGCATCCTTGAACCGCTATGCGCCGACCCTAAAAGTTGCGTTA
>CAMQUV010000230.1 GCA_947037995.1 uncultured Rikenellaceae bacterium | reverse complement strand
GGATATTATAAATGAGCGTTTTTCCTCTTTAACTCTATAATCTTTTTATCTAAAAAACACCATTATTTTTTAGGTGTTTATCCCTTTTTTTAGTTACCTTTGCACTTTAACGCGCTTATCCCCAACACAACAACGGGGTTAAGGGCAAATACAGATGTTTATACAATGATAAATCCAGCTCAATACAACACCCTTTTCTTCGACCGTTTCACCGATAACGGCGCTTACCTTGTCGACGAAGAGCGCGAAAACGAAGTCTTACTGCCTAACAGATACCTCCCAGAGGACCCTCAAGAGGGAGACACAATTGACGTTTTCGTCTATTTCGATTCCGAAGACAGACCCGTTGCAACTACGACCGAACCTCTTATTATGCTCGGACAAGTCAGAACACTTAAAGTTGTCGACACTACCCGAATTGGCGCATTCCTTGACTGGGGACTGCCTAAAGACCTTTTCGTTCCTTACAAAAATCAACTCAACCCAATGACAGTTGGCGAATTTCACCCTGTCTCAATCTATATCGATAACGTTACCGGAAGAATCGTTGGCTCTACCAAAATTGGCTACCTAGTTAACAATAAAGAAGAAATAGCACTCCAACCCAGAGAACAAGTCGAAATCATTATAGCTTCGCGTAGAGACCGTGGATACAGAGTTATCATTAACCAAAAACACTGGGGTATGATATACGATAACCAAATATTTACCGACATTAACCTTGGTGACACTATGACAGCATATGTCCTCAAAATCACCGAAGACCTCAGAATTGACCTATCGCTACAAAAACCAGGTCTCGATGGAGTCCAAATTGCTGCTGAAGTTATACTAGATGCACTCAAAGAAAATGGAGGTACTATCGCTATTGGCGACAAAACTGACCCCGCACTAGTCCAACTACACCTCGGAATTTCCAAAAAAGCCTTCAAAAAAGCAGGCGGATACCTGATGAGACAAAGACTGCTCGTGGTTGAAGACAACAAAACTGTTCTTGTCGAAAAACAAAACTAAAACTGATAAAAAAAATTACTCAAATATTATTTTAACTAATAAAAAATCTTATAAAATGAAAGTAGACGTAGTTCTGGGCCTGCAATGGGGCGACGAAGGTAAAGGTAAAATCGTTGACGTACTAACGCCAAATTATGGCGTAATTGCTAGGTTCCAAGGTGGACCTAATGCAGGACACACGCTACACTTTGGCACTACATCACACGTACTGCACACAATTCCTAGCGGGATATTCAGAAATGATACCGTTAATATTATTGGCTCAGGTGTGGTAGTTGACCCAGTTATCTTTGCTGCCGAAATCAAAAAACTCAAAGACGTTGGCGTTGATTGCTCCAAAACACTCAAAATTGCTAAAAAAGCGCACCTTATTCTGCCTACACACAGAATACTAGACGCAGCGTCTGAAGCAGCTAAAGGTAAATCGAAAATTGGCTCTACACTCAAAGGTATTGGACCAACATATATGGACAAAACTGGACGTAACGGACTCAGAGTAGGAGATATCCTATCACCCGAATTTATGGAAAGATACGCCAAACTCAAAGCCAAACACGAAGATATGCTTAAAAGCTTTAACTTCTCGTATGACATCTCTGAGTACGAAAATCAATGGCTCGAAGCAATTAACTCGCTTAGAGAATTCGAAATTATTGACTGCGAATATGTTATCAATGACGCTGTTAATAACGGCGAAACTGTACTTGCCGAAGGGGCACAAGGAGCTATGCTAGATATAGACTTCGGAAGCTACCCTTTCGTAACCTCTTCAAACACTATTTGCGCAGGCGCCTGCACAGGACTGGGTATCGCTCCTTCCAAAATTGGAAACGTTTACGGTATCTTTAAAGCTTACTGCACTAGAGTCGGAAGCGGACCATTCCCTACCGAACTCTTCGACCAAGATGGTGATAAACTATGCGAAATTGGACGCGAATTTGGCTCGACTACTGGAAGAAAAAGAAGATGCGGATGGCTCGATATTGTTGCCCTAAAATATTCGGTTATGATTAATGGTGTCACAGAACTTATTATGATGAAAGCCGATGTTATGAACGAATTTGAAAATATTAAAATCGCTACGGCATATAAAGTCAATGGCGAAATTACTAACGCATTCCCATACGAAGCTCAAGCCGAAATAGAACCTGTATATACTACGTTCAAAGGCTGGAATTGTAATATCAATGATATCAGAACTTACCAACAATTCCCTGACGAACTTAAACAATATGTCGAATTTATTGAAAAAGAAACGGGAGTTCCTGTCAAAATAGTTTCAGTAGGACCAGATAGAGAAGAAACAATTATTAGATAATATAAATAAAACATACTATATGAAAGTTGCGATTATTGGATACGGGAAAATGGGACACGAAATTGAGAATATTCTCATAAATCGTGGACACGTTGTGACACTTATTATTGACAAACAAAACGCCCAAGACCTTAACGAAAATAACCTCAAAAATGTAGATGTCGCTATCGAATTCTCTGCTCCAGAGGTTGCATATAATAATATCGTGAAATGCATTGAACTGGGAACACCTGTTGTTTCTGGAACTACAGCCTGGCTTGATAAATTTGATGATGTCAAGAAATTGACAGAACAACATAATGGGGCGTTTTTCTACGCCTCAAACTACTCTATCGGTGTAAATCTGTTCTTCAAAATGAGCAAACAACTTGCCAAAATGATGAACCAATTCCAAGAGTATGATGTGACTCTCAATGAAGTCCACCACACCCAAAAACTCGACGCCCCAAGCGGTACGGCAATCACACTTGCCGAAGATGTTGTCAAAAACCTTGACCGCAAACAGACCTGGACACTGGGCACTACTACCGACAAAGATAAACTAGAGGTAAACGCACAAAGACGAAGCACAGTAA
>CAMQUV010000229.1 GCA_947037995.1 uncultured Rikenellaceae bacterium | reverse complement strand
AAGGGTATGGACGCAAATATATGCGACGAGTGTGCCGAATCAGCCTGGGAGATGGTGGAGTCGACACTCGTTAACGAAAACTCGAAAAAAACTAATAACAACAAAGGAGTGTCGAAAGAACAAATACAAGGGAGTTTCCAAAACCAAAAACCTGTTGCGATTAAAGAACACCTTGACCAATATATTATTGGACAAGATAATGCCAAGAAATTTATCGCTGTGGCGGTCTATAACCACTATAAAAGACTGCTCCACGAAGAAAATGTTGGCGATGTGAAACAAGAGGTAGAACTCGAAAAAAGTAATATGCTATTGGTCGGTGAGACAGGAACGGGTAAAACTCTGTTCGCAAGAACTATCGCCCGATTGCTAGGAGTGCCTTTCGCCATTGCTGACGCTACTTCACTAACCGAAGCGGGTTATGTGGGCGAAGATGTCGAAAATATACTCACACGACTGCTCCAGTCTGCAAACTATGATGTTAGCGCTGCCGAAAAAGGTATCATCTTTATTGACGAAATTGATAAAATTGCGCGCAAAAGCGAATCGCAATCTATAACTCGCGATGTTTCTGGCGAAGGGGTGCAACAAGCACTACTCAAAATACTAGAAGGGACTGTTGTTAACGTGCCGCCAGAAGGAGGACGTAAACACCCTGAGCAAAAATTCATACAAGTTAATACCAAAAATATCCTGTTCATCTGTGGTGGGGCGTTTGATGGTATTCAACGTAAAATCGCGGCTAGACTTAATACGAAAACTGTGGGGTTTGGACAAAATCAAATCAACCAAAATATTGATAGAGAAAACCTACTGCAATACGTAACGGCCAAAGATATACGCAATTTTGGGCTGATTCCCGAACTTGTCGGACGTATACCTGTAATTGCCTACCTGTCACCGCTCAACAAAGATGCGCTGCGCCGAATCCTAACAGAACCACGTAACGCTATCATTAGACAGTACGAAACACTGTTTAAAATGGATGACGTGAAACTTAAATTTGAGGCCAAAGCGCTTGACTTTATTGTCGAAAAAGCACTCGAGTATAAACTTGGAGCCAGAGGACTCAGGTCGATATGCGAAGCTATTATGATTGAGGCAATGTACGACCTGCCTGCATATAAAGAGAAAACTTTTACTGTCACTCTCAAATACGCCACGGAACAATTCCTCAAAAACTCACCATCGTTCACTATTACTAATAATAAACTATAATAACCAATGATACTTAACCAACTTTCTGCTATCTCTCCTGTAGATGGACGTTATAGAAATGCTACCGAAAGCCTTGCTAAATATTTCTCCGAATATGCACTTATACAATATAGAGTCAGAGTCGAAATAGAATATTTTATACAGTTGTGTAACCTACCTCTGCCTGAACTCAAAAATTTTGACCACAATAACTTCAAAGCGCTGAGAGATATCTATATCAATTTCTCGGAACAAGATGCGCTGCGTGTTAAAGAAATCGAGAAGACTACTAACCACGATGTCAAAGCGGTTGAGTACCTTATTAAAGAGAAAATGGATATCCTTAATCTTACCAAAGAAAAAGAGTTCATACACTTTGCACTAACATCGCAAGACATAAATAATACGGCGACACCACTGTCAATCAAAGAGGCAATTAATGAAATATTTGTTGTCGAACTGGTCGAACTAATTGATATGCTCAAAACTATGGCTAATAATTGGAGCAATATATCTATGCTAGCCAAAACACACGGACAACCGGCGTCGCCAACCGTGCTGGGAAAAGAGATAATGGTTTTCGTAGAGAGACTTGAAATTCAACTCAATCAACTCAAAAACATACCTATGCCGGCCAAATTTGGTGGCGCAACTGGCAATTTTAATGCTCATCACGTGGCATACCCAAATATTAATTGGGTGGAATTTGCTAACAACTTTGTGGATAATACGCTGCACCTCAAAAGGTCGCAGTACACTACGCAGATTGAACATTATGATAACCTTGCGGCTAATTTTGACTGCCTTAAACGTATCGGGACTATCCTTGTCGACCTCGCACGTGACTTTTGGCAATATATCTCGATGGAGTACTTTAAACAAAAAATCAAAGAAGGCGAAGTTGGTAGCTCGGCTATGCCACACAAAGTTAATCCTATCGACTTTGAAAATGCCGAAGGTAACCTCGGTATCGCAGGCGCATTCTATGAGCACCTAGCAGCTAAACTTCCTGTCTCAAGACTTCAACGTGACTTGACCGATAGCACAGTTTTGAGAAATGTGGGAGTGCCTATGGCGCATAGCCTTATTGCGCTCAAAGCACTCAAAAAAGGGTTCGGTAAACTTCTGCTTAATACTCAAGCAATTGAACGTGACCTCGAAAAAAACTGGGCTGTAGTTGCCGAAGCAATACAAACTGTGCTGAGACGCGAAAATTATCCGAATCCTTACGAAGCGCTTAAAGCACTAACACGTACTAATGAGGCTATTACTCAACAGTCAATGGCGCAATTCATTAATAATCTTGATGTTAAACAAGAACTCAAAAACGAATTGCTTACGATAACCCCTTTCACTTATGTGGGAGTTTATAAACAATAATCAAACTAATTAACTAACAACCAAAAAAAACTTACAACTATGGACAAATACACCTGTGACGTATGCAGCTGGGTCTATGACCCTGCAGTAGGATACCCCGAAGGAGGTATACCAGCTGGAACATCTTTTGAAGACCTTCCAGATGACTTCGAATGCCCACTTTGTGGCGTTGGTAAAGATGAATTCTCTAAAGAATAATCTAAACCATTAAACATACACACTACTAGAGTGCCAATTTATTCTATCGTAGAATAAGTTGGCACTCTTCTTTGTGAGAACCCACCACCCACGGAACAACTGGCGCACACACCATCGCCACGCAAACTGTAACGGTAACACAATACACTAT
>CAMQUV010000228.1 GCA_947037995.1 uncultured Rikenellaceae bacterium | reverse complement strand
GGTACGTGTGGCTTTAGTTGGATACACCAATGTGGGTAAATCTACTATTATGAATATGCTGGCTAAAAGCGAAGTCTTTGCCGAAAATAAACTCTTTGCTACGCTCGATACAACTGTTAGAAAAGTTGTGGTGGAAAACCTAGCGTTCCTTATATCGGATACGGTTGGTTTTATTAGAAAACTGCCGCACCAATTGGTCGAGTCATTCAAATCTACGCTTGATGAGGTTCGCGAAGCTGATATATTACTTCACGTTGTCGATATCTCGCACGCCGAGGCTGATAACCAAATGAAAGTAGTGAACCAAACTCTGATTGATATTAAAGCGGCCGATAAACCTACGTTTATTGTATTCAATAAAATTGATGCCTATGAGTATGTCAAAAAAGATGAGGACGACCTGACTCCTGCGACAAAAGAGAACCTCTCACTCGAAGAACTACAACAGATATATATAGATAAGGGCGAACCCTGTATTTTTATTTCGGCCAAGGACAAAATTAATGTCGATAAGCTGAAAGCGGATATATATAAGATGGTGTACGAAGTGCACTGTGATAGATTTCCGTTCAATAACTTTCTATGGTAGTTAGTTACTAAGGATGAGGGTGATAGGTGATTTAATTTTAAGATAATAACATTATAAAACTATAAGAAGATGAAAAAAATAGCACTTGCTGCCGACCACGGCGGATATGCAATGAAAGAATTTGTGGCTGGCTACTTGATGGCAAATGGCTACGAGTTTACTGACCTAGGATGCAATAGCGAAGCCTCGGTAGATTACCCCGACTTTGCTCACCCACTTGCTACGGCGATACAAAATGGCGACGCCGAACTAGGATTTGCCTTTTGCGGCTCGGCAAACGGTATCACTATGACACTTAATAGACACAAAGGAGTCAGAGCGGCAATTTGCTGGCAAAAAGAGCTCGCCTCATTGGCTAGAGCTCATAATAACGCCAATATTTGCAGTATGCCTGGTAGGTTTATTAACGAACAAACGGCGGCAGAGATTGTCGATGCATTCTTAAATACGCAATTTGAAGGCGGAAGACATACCCAGAGAGTGGAGAAAATAGAACTTTAATAACTAGAGACATAATAACGATAACGAAGCTAAAGTGAAAGAAGACATATACAACCAAATTATAGAGCCCATTAAAGAGGAATTAGCGCAAGTTAAAGCTGATTTTATGGAGGTGCTGAAGACCGACCACCCGCAGATGCAAGTGGTTATGGATAAAATGTATAACTACGGCGGCAAACAAATGCGCCCGATTCTAACGCTGCTCGTGGCGAAGCTTTTTGGAGAAATATCGAAAGAACACCTCTCCTCGGCTGTTATTATGGAGATTACACATAACGCCTCGCTTGTGCACGATGATATTATCGACGAGGCGTATATCCGACGACAAGAACCTACGCTCAACACCCTAATAGGCTCGAAAGGAGCGGTACTTGTGGGTGACTTTATGCTCTCGGCGGGTATCTCTTATGGCGTGAAAAACAAAAATTACAGAGCAATCGAGGTCTCGGCCGAAACGTTTAGCAAACTGGTTGCTGGCGAGATTCAACAGATGTATCATAGCGTTACGCTCGACACTACGGAGGAGATTTATATGGAGATTATCAGGCAGAAAACGGCGTTCCTGCTTGGTGCGGCGGCTAAACTGGGTGCACCAGTCGACTACTCCAAAAGGATGTTTAAATTTGGCGAATTGCTGGGTTTTGCATATCAAATACAAGATGATATTTTGGATTATACTGCCGAAGATAGTGGTAAACTTAGGTTTAACGACATACGTGAGCGTAAAATTACATTGCCACTTATATATGCTATAAATCAGTCGCCCGAGCGAAAGGATGAGATGATGAACCTATTGGAAAAGGCGGCTAATTGTGAGAAGAGTGTGGCTGAAATTGCCCAGTTCGTGCTCGATAGTGGTGCAGTGGAGATGGCACTAGCTAGGTGTCAAAGGGAATTGGACCTTGCGATGGAATTGCTGAAAGATTTTGGTAATATTGAAATCAAAAATACACTCACACTTTATGCACAATATATCACAAAACGCCTGTACTAATAATCCGTATTCTCTGAATGTAGGTGGAAGGTTAATTGAGATTGACCGACCTTGTGTGATGGGAATTGTGAATGTTACTGATGACTCTTTTTGGGAGGCTAGCCGTGTTAGAACGGCGCAGGACATAGAGAAACAAGTCGAAAAACATATTACCCACGGAGCTTCAATTATTGATATTGGGGGTTACTCTACGCGTCCTGGGGCGAGTGTTGTGGAGCAGTCCGAGGAGCTAAAACGATTGATGAGCGCTGTTCAGGCTGCCAAAAGGGTCGATGAAAATATAATTCTATCCATAGATACTTTTCGCAGTGAAGTTGTGCGACGTGTATATGAGGAGTATGGCGCGTTCATTGTGAACGATATTTCGGGTGGAATGTTGGACGATAAAGCGATGGAAACTGCGGCAGCGGCGGGGATTCCCTATATTATAGGGCATATAAAAGGTACGCCACAGACTATGGCTCAAAATGCGAATTACGACGAACCTATATTAAATGAGTTGCTAAACCATTTCACGAGGCAAATAGCTGCGGCTCATAGAGTTGGGATTAAAGATATTGTCATTGACCCGTGTTTTGGTTTTGCCAAGACGGTGGGTCAGAATTACTCACTGCTCAAGCGCTATAATTTACTGACAGCGTTGGGATACCCTGTAATGGCGGCTCTTTCTCGCAAATCTATGATTTATAAGCCTTTGAACGTTGGGGTTGAAGATGCTTTAATAGGTACAGCCGCTTTGCATTTCGAGGCATTGAGGCAGGGCGCTACGATATTGAGAGCCCACGATGTGAGAGAAGCGATACAAATTATAACATTATACGAAGAATATGAAAATGCGTACTA
>CAMQUV010000227.1 GCA_947037995.1 uncultured Rikenellaceae bacterium | reverse complement strand
AACAGCACACGAGTTTTTTGGGAGGTCTTCGATATTCTTAGCTTCGCCTATATCAGTAGTTCATAAGTGTGCGTGTGATTATTTCTTTGTACATCAAAACAGCAACTCACCCTCGTACTAATGCATATATTATTGCAATAGTCTGAGGGTGAGTATATTATGTGGGATTATTATTCCCTATGTATTATATTAGGTTTTTACTTCCTTACATATTCATACCGCCACAGCAGTGAATAGTTTGACCGCTGACATATGCCGAGAGGTCAGAAGCTAGGAACACGCATACATTAGCGACATCTTGTGGTGTACCTCCTCTACGAAGTGGGATTTTTTCGGCCCATTCTTTTTGGATTTCTTCTGGAAGAGCGCCTGTCATTTCGGTAATAATAAATCCTGGGGCGATAGAGTTTGCTCTAATGCCTCTCGAGCCAAGCTCTTTAGCAACAGATTTTGCAAGTCCAATCATTCCAGCTTTCGAGGCAGAGTAGTTGGCTTGCCCAGCGTTACCTGAGACACCAACAACGGAGCTCATATTAATAATAGAGCCATTTCTTTGTTTCATCATAATAGGGGTAACCGCTTTTATGAGGTTGAACGCTGATTTTAGGTTAACGCCGATAACGAGGTCCCATTGTTCTTCTGTCATTCTCATAAGCAGGGTATCTCTGGTGATTCCTGCGTTATTAACAAGGATGTCAATACGGGTGAATTCTTTGGCTATAGTGTTAACTGTATCGTTCGATGCTTTAAAGTCAGAGGCATTCGAGTGGAATCCGCGAACTTTGGTGCCGTATAGTTTGGCTATTTCGGCGGCAACTTCGTCGATAGTTTCTTGTGGAGCCATATCTGTGATAGCAACATCCGCGCCTTGTTTGGCATATTCTTCGGCAATAGCGCGACCGATTCCGCGTGCAGCGCCTGTGACAAGGGCTACTTTACCTTCTAGTAATTTCATAATGTGAGAGTTTTTTATTAAGTTTTAATATTATATCAATAGTTTTTCCGTCTAATAAATCCCTATTTAGCGATTGTGTAGACAAAGTTAATAAAATTTTTCTTATATTTGCGCTAACCTATATAAAAAGTAGACTAACCATTTTTTAACTCCCTTAAGTTTTATACATTATGAAACGTGATACAGTTATTTTCGACCTTATTGAGCAAGAAAAAACACGCCAAACACACGGAATCGAGCTTATTGCCTCGGAAAATTACGTCAGCCAACAAGTTATGGATGCACAAGGCTCCTGTCTTACCAACAAATATGCAGAGGGGTATCCTAATGCAAGATATTACGGCGGATGCGCTGTTGTTGATAAAGTAGAACAACTTGCTATCGACAGACTATGCCAAATATATGATGCCGAATATGCTAACGTGCAACCTCACTCGGGGGCACAAGCCAATATGGCTGTCTTTCTTGCGGTAATGAAACCAGGTGAAACATTCCTCGGACTTGACCTAGCGCACGGCGGACACCTTACACACGGCTCGCCCGTAAACTTCTCTGGTACACTATATAACCCAATCGGATACCAAGTTGACCCAGAAACAGGTCGTGTTGATTACGATAAAATGGAAGAACTGGCACTCAAACATAAACCGAAAATGATTATCGGTGGAGCTTCGGCATACTCAAGAGAATGGGACTATAAAAGAATGAGAGAAATAGCCGACAAAATTGGTGCTATTCTTTGGGTCGATATGGCGCACACGGCTGGACTTATTGCGGCTAAACTGCTCAATAATCCCGTTAAATACGCACATATTGTTACCTCTACTACACACAAAACGTTGCGCGGACCGCGTGGTGGAATTATCCTTGTCGGAAAAGATTTTCCAAACCCCTGGGGTATCACTACTCCAAAAGGTGAAATCAAAATGATGGGAGCGATGCTCAACTCGGCTGTTTTCCCTGGAGTGCAAGGTGGACCACTCGAACACGTGATTGCTGCTAAAGCTGTTGCGTTCGGCGAAGCGCTGACCCCAGAATATGTTAAATATCAAACGCAAGTCGTGAAAAATGCGCAAGCGATGGCAAAAGCATTTGTCGATAAAGGATATAAACTTATCTCGAATGGTACGGATAACCACCTGATGCTTATTGACCTTCGTGCAAAATTCCCAGACCTATCTGGCAAAAAAGCCGAAAGAATTCTAGTCGAAGCAGATATTACCTGTAACAAAAATATGGTGCCTTTCGATACGAGGTCGCCTTTCCTTACATCGGGTATCAGAGTCGGTACTCCTGCTATTACGAGCAGAGGACTACTCGAAAATGATATGCAAACTATTGTGGATATGATTGACCTTGTTCTATCGAACGCGGATTGCGAAAAAACAATGCAACTTGTTAAAACACAAGTCAATAGCCTTATGCAAAATAAACCACTTTTTGCCTGGTAATCTTACACACATACACACCACTGAATAAGAAAAACTAATTACTTAATCTAATATATTACACACTTAAAAAAACGAATGAAAAAATTTACCCTTAAGCTCGCTCTTTTGTCACTTGCGATGGTGACCCTAGCTTGCTCGACTGAAATTGTGCACAAACCTTATAACGATGGAATTAACGTTATTCCAGTGCCGAAACAACTCAGTATTACTGACTCTACCCAATTTACACTTACAGCTAACACGGTTGTTGCAGTCTCTACACCTGACTTTGCAAACCCTGCGGCCTACCTCGCTGCCAAAATCCAAAAATCTACAGGATATGCTCTTACGATTGCGGAACAGGCACCAGATAATAACTTTATCTCACTCGAAATTAATACACGCATTCCTGTTGGACACGAAGGTTACACACTCTCGTCAAACCAAAACGGAGTAGTTATCGCGGCTAGAACTCCACAAGGAGCTTTCTATGGCGTGCAAACTCTTTTGCAACTACTTCCTGCCGAAATCGAAAGCTCGGTTGTTGTCAATAATACCGCTTGGAATATCCC
>CAMQUV010000226.1 GCA_947037995.1 uncultured Rikenellaceae bacterium | reverse complement strand
GAGGCTCGTTCCTCAAAATGAGTAGATTTAAACCTACTGACGCTAACTTTGAGAACGATTTTAACCTTGACCTATTTACCAAAAATAACGTCGAACTACTTGTGACTGTTGGTGGTGATGATACTGCTTCTACGGCTAACCGTATTGCTAAATTCCTATCGGCGCACGACTATCCTATCAAAAATATTCACGTACCGAAAACTATTGATAATGACCTTCCGCTTCCTTTTGGAACACCTACTTTTGGCTACAACTCGGCTAAAAATGAAGGCTCTACAATCGGACGTACTGTCTATAATGACGCGCGTACTTCTGAAAACTGGTTCATCGTTGCGGCGATGGGACGCTCGGCTGGACACCTTACATTCGGAATTGGTACCTCGTGCCACTATCCGATGATTGTGATACCTGAAATGTTTAATAAAACAGTTATTACTGTTGAGAAAATTGTTAATCTAGTTATCTCAGCTATCATTAAACGTAAAATTATGGGTATGGACTACGGTGCTGCGATTATCTCTGAAGGTGTGTTCCACGAACTATCGGACGAAGAAATCAAAAAATCTGGGGTCAACTTTACTTATGATGACCACGGACACCCAGAACTTGGGAAAGTCTCGAAAGCTCACATCTTTAACGAGATGATTGAAAATAAACTTAAAACTATCGGTCTTTCTGTTAAAAGTAGACCAGTAGAAATCGGGTACGAAGTGCGCTGCCAAACGCCGTGTGCGTATGACCTTGAGTACTGCTCGCTACTAGGTATGGGAGTCTACAAACTCTTTGCTGATGGCAATACTGGATGTATGGTTTTTGTTGACTCTGAAGGAGAAGTGAGACCTATTTATCTTAGCGAACTGCAAGATAAAGTAACAGGCAAAATTCCACCTCGTCTTGTTGATATCGACTCTACACGTGTTAAAATGGTTGTTGAAAACATCCTTAACGCGGTTACTTCGGACGATTATGAAGCTGCTAAAGCATTCGTGAAAAATCCTGAAGAATATGACTTCTATAAAATTCTTAATTGGGAAAAACCGGTTAAATAGTTTTATTTAATTAATCGAGAGCCCACTCCAACCAATAGTCAAAAAATTGGTTAGAGTGGGCTTTTTTTGCTATATTTGTGGACACATAATATTAATAATTGAAATAATAGAATATATATAATGAATACACTCTTAATAGTCGTCCTTGTGGCGGTTTTGGTATGTGCGGTGGCACTTGTTGTGATTATGAAAATCAGGAGCTCGGCTGGTGGTGAAAATGCGGAATTGCAGAAAAATCTTTTGCTAGCGCTCGAGCGCGGCTCTGTTTTGGAGGATAATCTTGCTGAGGCGCGACTACAAATCGAAAAACTGGAAACTCAAGTGCAGATATATATCGAGAACTTGACCAATGAACGTGCACAAAATATAGCATTGGGTGAGCGTTTGTCGGCCCAACGAAACGAGTTTGACCAGATGAGAATAACTATGAAAGAGGAGTTTGAAAATATGTCTTCGAGGCTATTCTCGCAGACTAAGAGCAGTTTTACAGATGCGAATAGGGAGTCGCTCGATAAATTACTTAAACCACTGGGTGATAGTATTGTAGAATTCAAGAAAACTGTTGGGGAGAACTTGGTCGAGGAGACTAAGCAGCGTTCGCAGTTGAAGGAGCAGGTTGCAGAATTGGTCAAAAAAACTGAGGTTGTTAGTGCTGAGGCGAATAATTTGTCGTCGGCTTTAAAGGGTAAAAGTAAGGTTCGAGGAAACTGGGGCGAGATGATATTGGAGCGTGTGTTGGAGAGCGCCGGTCTGCGTGAGGGCGAGGGTTATGACGTGCAAAATTCGGTTAGAACCGCTGAGGGGCAACTGCTTATACCGGATGTTGTGATACATTTGCCGGGTGATAGAAACATTGTGGTTGATTCAAAAGTATCGTTAATAGCTTATGATAGGTATTTTTCGACAGACATTGTGGAGGAGTCATCGGCAGCGTTGGCGCAACATATTTCCGATATGCGTTTGCACATTAAATCGCTCTCGGACAAGGAGTATCAGAAGAATTTGGGTGGGTCAAACCTTGATTACGTGATGATGTTCGTGCCTATCGAGCCGGCATATCTATTGGCATTGCAGGCTGACGGTGATTTATGGAATTTCGCCTATTCGCGTGGTGTTATGTTGGTGTCGCCTTCTAATTTATTGCCCTGCGTGAGGTTGATTAATGATATGTGGGACAAGGAAAAACAGAGTCAGAATGCTACGGATATTGTATTGCGAGCGACCAAGATATATGAAAAAATGTATGGTTTCGTCGACAATATGCAGGGAATTGACGTTGCATTGAATAGGGCGCGCGATGCTTATGATAAGGCCTACGGGCAGTTGTCGACGGGTTCGGGTAATGTTTTGCGTCAGTTCGACCAGATGAAACAATTGGGAATCAAAACCTCTAAGAATTTGCCCGATGGCACCGCCGAATAGAGATACCACAAAACCATAGATATTTGCACTTTTTTTATTATCTTTGCCAATTACTAACATCAATCCTTATGAAACAGTTATTTATACTTATTCTGGCATTTGCGGCTCCAATTATTTCGCAAGCACAGCAGAAAAATCCTTTTAATGCTCCATTTACAGATGCTCAAAACATTGAGTCGTCTCGCTCTGAGTTTCTTACATACCGTAAGACCAGCGGAACCAAAGGCAGTCCTATCGATACTACACTGAGTTTCTCACCATTACAGCTGAAATGGGATACTCTCAATAACACTAACACTTCGATTGACGTGAGCTCTAAATTCATTATACCGTTTGAGTATATGGATAAATCAATGTATTTAAAATTGGGGGCAACCTCTGGCAAAACAACTCTTTTTGTCAACGATTCGTTGGTCGGTTTTAGGCTTGACAGTCGTCTGCCCGTCGAATTTAATATCACAAAGTATGCACAACGTGGAATGAACGAGCTTCGACTCGTTACT
>CAMQUV010000225.1 GCA_947037995.1 uncultured Rikenellaceae bacterium | reverse complement strand
TGTTCCCACTTCGCGACCCAATAGGTGGTATTCGCCCGATGATGGGTTGTCGAGTAGTCCAAGTATGTTCAGTAAAGTAGATTTACCGCAACCCGATGGGCCCATAATTGCTACAAATTCACCCTCGGTTACGTCGAAGGATACGTCGTTTAGTGCTACAGTTTCGATTTCTTCTGTGCGGAATGATTTTTTGAGGTTTTTAATTTTTAACATAGTTGTAAAGTTTTAAAAATGGTTAATGAAAAGTTTAGTAATTTATTTATTGTTTTTTTTGTTTTTTGCCAGTGAGCTGGCATTTTATTTTGAACGTCTGTCGGGTTGTTCTTTAGAACATCTCCGGATGGGGGAGGCTTTGGCTCGCAACGAATCAAAGATTCGTTATTGGCATTATGTTGTTAGCGTGCCGATAGGCTCAGCGGCGGATTCCCCCGCCGACGCTGTTTTTGAGAACAGCATCGACATCCGCCGTATCCAGCTATTAATGCCAGCTTACAGTTGCCACCGAGGCTCGCTGCGCTCGCCATTACCTCTGCATACTCTTAGTCGGGTTGGTATTTGCCACCGCGTTTCCCTGCCAATAAACAGTCGCAAAAGCGATAGCCAAATTCAAAAGCCCAGCCAAAATGATTATCCAAACCGAAACGTCAATCCGATAAGCATAGCCCGACAGCCACTCACTCATAACATACCAAATGATTGGGCAAGCTATGAAAAACGCTATCACCGATAGGCGCAAATACTGCCATATTATCAGCCTAAGAACTTCAACCCGAGTCGAGCCAAACACCTTACGAATAGCAACCTCTTTTGCTCTCTGTTGGATAAAATAAGACGACATCGCAAGCAGACCCAGCGCACTAATAATCATCGCAATGATTGTAAACAAAACCATTATGTTTTGCATACGGCGTTGCGTGGCGAACGACGCTTCTATATCATCGTGGATATATTGCCCTGTAAACTCCGACCCGTCTGTCATTTCGGTATATATTTTTTCGATGTCCCTGCGAGCCTGAACCAAATCGCCATCTACCTGAACAAGGATATTCCACACTCTCCACTTACCCCAATTTGTTGTATGGTAATTGTCCACAATTCGCATTTTCATCGCAGAATTACCCCTAGAATCCCTCATATCGTAAATCTGAAAATCTTTTATCACTCCTTTAACCTTAACAATAGGATTATAACTATCACCCGTTCTATAGTATGTGATAGTATCCGACATATTCATCTCACGCAATGCCGCTTCGTTTAGATACCACCCATCTTTACCGTCAAGGTGATTTTCTTTGATTACTTCGAAGTCAAACATTTTGTACGAAGCCGAATCGAGCATAAATTCCTGAAAACTAACCATTTTATCCAGACTGCTAATCCACTCCGTACTATTGTTCGACATTCTGAACGGTGTTCCCGCAGAAAACCCAACTCTTTTGACCGAAGAAAGTTTCAATACCTCATCCTTAAAACCCTCTATACTAAGAGCTCTATTAGTAATATTTAAAATCCCCTTCGTATTATAACCATAGTCAAATTTCATCATATGGCTAACTTGGCTATAAATCGTCATTGAAGAGCCGATTAGCACAATCGTTATAATACTCTGAATAACAATGAAAATTTTACTATAACTCATCTTGCTTTTGAACGCAAACGACCCTTTCACCACATCAATAGGCTTAAATCTAATTATAACCATCGCAGGCAATAATCCCGAAAAGACGCCAATAACAATTACAAACATTAATGACAATGCTACACTAAATGGCGTTACGTGTGCGAGCAGCTGTATGTCGCGCCCGATGAGTTTCGAAGCATGTGGAGCTGCCGATAGTGAAAACAAAAAGCCTATCAAAAGAGCCACAAAAGCCATTATTACAGACTCACTAATCATTTTAAATATAATGCCTTTATAGTCCGCTCCGTAAAGTCGGCGTGTTGCCATCTCTTTTGCTCTAAAGCCTGTCTGAGCAACAGTTAGGTTGATATAATTAAACACCGCAAAGAGCATAATAAGCCCAACAATAATCACAAGAACAATATTCATCGTCAAATCGCCTTGACGGAGGTCGTTACCGATTATTGTATCATGGAAATAGAAATCCACTATTGGCACAAACTGCGCTTCAGAACCTCCAGCCTGCGAGTAAACCAAGTAGAATGTCTTGAAATATTCGATTATATCATCTTCTTTATGGTTCAAATCTGCCCCCTTAGCCATCTGCAAAAATGTCACCACCGAACCAGCATTGTTATAACCATCAAGAATGCTTGAATTAAAATATTTCATATTACTAAAGGGCACAATAACATCAATAGGAGTCATTGCCGTATTGGTAAAATCCTCAATTACACCCGTAACTACAAAGTGAACAGTATCCATAACGGTTAGAGTTTGTCCGATTGGGTCTTCTGCACCGAAAGCTTTTAGAGCGTAATCCTCCGAAATAATCGCACTACTAGGGTTACTCAAAGCGGTTTGCCTATTGCCTTTGAGAAGCTTATAGTCAAACATACTTAGAAAAGTAGTATCAACAGCACGGAACCCTGAAAGTATTTTACGGTTTTGTATCTCCACGTCATAACCGCCAGCAGTCATATAGCCACAGGTTTTTTCGATTTCGGGGTAACGCTCTTGCAAAGCCTTCCCAATAAGATAGGCCGAACCGCAGGATACACCTTGGTCTTTTATGTTTTGGGCAAAAATGTGAATACGGTCAGCTTTTGAGTGGAACCGGTCGGTTGAAAACTCACCAACCAGATAGCTCGAGATGATAATAACAAACATCATTGAGACGGACAAGCCGAAGACATTGACGAATGAGTAGAGTTTGTTTCGGCTGAGAAATACGATGTAGGATTTTAGATTTTTCATAAATTTTAGTTTATTTTTTATTTTAACGTGCATTTTTGGCGAGTTCAAAGCCTGTGGAGGGTTGAGCAATCTAGTATTGCTCGCCTCCGCGGGGGGAGG
>CAMQUV010000224.1 GCA_947037995.1 uncultured Rikenellaceae bacterium | reverse complement strand
TGTGGAGGTACTCGCACCAGTAAGCGAGCCTCCACTTCGGGAGGCTTCGGCTCGCTGCAAATCATAGATTTGCAAAATACAGCCCCAAACAACTAACCTAGGCTCAGTGGTATAGGCGAAGCCTATCAGTAGCGGTGCTAACAGCACACGAGTTCTTCCCCAGCCGCATTGATAAATCAACACGACAGGCCGCTTACACCAGACAATTACAACTTCCAAAGTCGACAGGCTGCCCCCCAGCCCTATAAATTAGGTATAGTCATTAATTTTTACTATATTTGCAAATTATAATTATCTAAAAATCAGAAAACAAATGTCACAAATAGTAGCAATTGTAGGTCGTCCTAATGTTGGCAAATCTACATTTTTTAACCGTCTAACAGGCGCACGTAAAGCAATCGTAGATGAAACATCAGGAACAACTCGCGACCGCCATTACGGCACTACGGATTGGAACGGCTTTGAATTCACCGTTATCGACACGGGTGGGTTTACTGTCAATTCCGACGATATTTTCGAACAAGAAATATGCAGTCAAGTAAAGCTCGCTATTGACGAGGCCGACGCGATTGTATTTATGGTCGACGTAGAGGTGGGAATCACCGACCTAGACCAAACTATGGCTGGAATGCTCCGTAGACAAAGCAAACCTGTTACCCTTGTTGTAAATAAAGTGGACAACGCAAAACGCCACACTGACTCGTTCGAATTCTATTCGTTCGGGCTGGGCGAACCGTTTACAGTATCGTCTATCACGGGCTCAGGTACTGGCGAAATCCTTGACAACGTGGTCTCTACATTCCCTAAGGAAGAGCTCGAGAAAAACGATGAGGAGGAAGACGCGAACAGAATCCCTAGAATTACAATCGTAGGGAGACCGAATGTGGGTAAAAGCTCTATGACAAATGCTCTTATGGGCGAGGACAGAAATATCGTAACGCCGCTTGCTGGGACTACTCGCGACAGCATTGATTCGCTGTATAATAAGTTCGGAATGGAATTTATGCTTATCGACACGGCAGGTCTGCGTAAGAAAACTAAAGTCCACGAAGACCTCGAGTTCTACTCGGTGCTTAGAGCGATTCGCGCTATCGAGCAGAGCGACGTGGCTGTGCTTATGATTGACGCTACTGTCGGAATCGACGCACAGGATATGAATATATTTCACCTTATTGTTAAGAATAAAAAAGGCTGCGTGATTGTGGTTAATAAGTGGGATGCGGTCAAAGATAAAGAGACTAACTCGGTGAGAGATTATACTGAGGAGCTCCAAAATAAACTAGCACCGTTCAAAGACGTGCCAATTTTGTTTACGTCGGTTACCGAGAAACAGAGGATTTTCGATGTAGCTAAAAAAGCTATGGAAGTCTACGAAAATAGAAAAAGAAAAGTGCCAACATCTGTACTCAACGAGTTTATACTACCTATTATCGACCATACGCCACCTCCGGCTATCAAAGGAAAATATATCAGAATCAAGTACGCAACGATGCTACCTACCAACACGCCGTCGTTCGCATTCTTCGCCAACCTACCGCAGTATATCAGAGACCCGTATCGCAGATTCCTCGAAAACAGAATCAGAGAGCAATGGGACTTTACTGGCTGTCCAATACAGATATATTTCAGAGCAAAATAATTTAAGTATTTATAAATTCAAATCACAAATCCCTTAATTTGGTTATGAAAAAATCTATCGCTACTCTTGGTTTTTTGGCCTGTGGAGCTACTATTGTCTCGGCGCAGCCGAAAGCGCAAAATGTGCTATTTATCCTGGTCGATGATATGCAACAAACTGCGCTCGAAAGACTTGCTGACACGACACCTGGCTCCAAAGTTATCAATGACCTGATGGGCAGAAGCGTTAAATTTAATAACTGCTATACACAGGGCTCACTCGGCGGAGCACTATCTATGCCCTCACGAGCTATGATTATGACTGGGAGAATGCTGGAACAAACGCCGGCTGATGGATTTAAAATACCTACTAAAAATGTAACTATACCCGAAACACTTAGGAAAGAAGGGTATAGAACTTTCGCTACGGGCAAATGGCACTCGGATTTCCAGTCGTTTAACCGCTCTTTTTCCGAAGGCGAAAACATCTACTTTGGTGGAATGCACCCGTATGAAAATGGGGGGCACGAAACACCACATCTAAGACACTACCAGGCAGATACACTGTATCAGAAGCAGAAATCTTTTGTAGGCGATAAGTTTTCGTCGGAGATGTATGCCGATGCGGCGGTGGATTTCCTGCGCTCGGCAGGCAAGGACGCGGCACAACCGTTTTTCGCGTATGTGGCGTTCACCTCGCCACACGACCCGCATAACAAGCTGCCGGACTATAGCTCACCTATATCGACGGATATTGTCAAGCTCCCCGAGAACTACGCACCGCAACACGCCTTTGATAACGGCGAACTAACGGTCCGAGACGAAAATGTGGTGCCGGCACCTCGCTCCAAAGAAACTGTAATAGAGCAGAATCAATGGTATAGCGGTATGATTAATGAGGTCGGACAGCAAATCGAAAGACTCCTCAATGAGTTGAAAACACAAGGCCTTGACGAAAATACGGTTATCGTATTCGCAGCCGATAATGGACTGTCAATGGGACGCCACGGACTTATGGGTAAACAGAATTTGTACGAACATAGCATCAGCGTGCCGATGTCGATATACGTGCCCGGCAATAAACCAAATGTCAATGATGGACTTTGCTATCTTAGTGACATCAATCCCACACTTTTTGAAGTGCTGGGCGTTGAGCAACCCAAGTCGGTGACTACTAAGGTGTTACCACTAACGGGCGGCGAAACGCAGCGCGAAGCTGTTGTTTTGGGATATTCGTCTATCCAGCGAGCTTTGGTGTGGGATAGCTATAAATATATTATATATAAGGTGAAGGGTAAGAAAACAACACAGCTGTTTAATTTGAAGAACGACCCGTTCGAAATGACAAATTTGTCGGATAGCCCTAAATAAAA
>CAMQUV010000223.1 GCA_947037995.1 uncultured Rikenellaceae bacterium | reverse complement strand
AATGATGAGCAAAACCATTTACAAATTGGATAGAGCAGGCAATATTGTGGAACAGAGACAGAGTGACAACAATAAGCAAAGGACTGGCAGCCGCAAGTATGCCTATGACGAAAAAGATAACTGTATATCAACAATGATATTCGACCCGAAAGGGAAATTAGTACTAACATTGGTTAGTGAATCTGACGAAAAAAACAGCATCACTAAAACAACTACGCTAGACGTAAACCGCAAACCCTCAACCAGTTCGACCTACTCATATAAGTACGACTCGCTGGGCAACTGGACCGAGCGTACAGAACTCAAAGACGGCCAACCGTATATGATTACCGTGCGAGATTTTCAATATTATTAAGATAATTTACGACTAATAAAATAAGCGCTATGAATAAACTATTTCTACTAGTATCGACTACTGCGATTGCGCTGTGCGTGGCAGGATGTTCGAGCAAAAATGAGGATGAGAAGATTAACGACCTTATCAGTGAGAACGTGAAAGGTAACGTCAAAGAGATTAAGACTATAACCTATCAAGCTAAGGATGTGGACGAAAAAGCTGTAAGAACAGACGTTGTTTTGGCTAGTTCGCAAGCATTTTTTGACAAAGAGGGCAATAAAGCTGAGTTTGCCGAAAATGAAAACTACGAAGCCAAACCGACCAAAGAGAAACACGACTTTAAGTATAACGATAAAGGCAACCGCGCGGAAGCACAAATCTCGACCGACAAGGGCGAAAACGCAGGTAAACTAATCCATAATTACGATGACAAAGGGATACATACCGAAACAATCCAATATGATGACAAAGGTGAGGTAGAATGTAAATATGTATATCCACAAGACGTGAAAAAAGGGACTACCGAAACTCTTATTTACAATGGAGATGGAACGCTGAAACACAAGTATGTGATAACGCTCGACGAGAGTGGACACCACAATAAGCTCGAGGTATATAACGCTGCCGAAGAGCTAATCTCGAGCCACACTTATGTTTACGAACTCGACGAACAAGACAACTGGGTGACTCAGTTTGAATATCATTATGGCAAACCACTGAGAATTACCGATAGGGAAATCATATACTATTAAAGCGTTTTTTCGCCAACCTACACCCTGAAAAAGCTATGAAAAACATAACTATTACACTGACCACAATTCTTGTTTCATTCGCTCTAATATTAGCGGCGCTGACGGGCTGTGGAGAGACTCAGGACACAAATGCGAAGGCGGCTAAGGAAAGTGACCTGGAACGGTACAACCTAAGTGGACAAGTGAAATCAACAACCACATCTATCATCGACGTGGAAGATGTAGGTGGCGAGCTCAAACACAAAAAAAGAAGTACAACGTCGATAGAGACATATAACCGTAATGGCTATCAGACAAGCCGTGAATTTATAGATAAAAACGATAGCTTAATCAGTAAAACAACTCAAAAATTCGATGACAACAACAACCTGATTGAGTTAGTACACCATTATGAAAGTAACATTTCAGGCAACCCGAAGACATTATACAAATATGACGAAAGGGGAAACAATATTGAAACTGCATGCTACAATGCTCAAGAGAAACTCGATTATCGAAACACTTCTAAATATGATGATAACAGCAATCTAATAGAATTTAATGGATATGACAGCCTTGGGGTATTTGTTTTCAAGAGCACCTCTGAATTCGATGAGAATAACAATAAAATTGAATTGGCGTATTACGGAAAAGATGGTGCTTTACGGTCAAAAAGAGCTTCAAAATATGATGCTAAAGGGAATTTAATCCAAGAATTATCTATCGATAACAAAGGCTATTTCTATGACAATACGCTTTACAGATATGACGACAAGGGGCTCAAAACACAACAGGAATTCTATAAAGACGGGACAACGCTAGACTCTAAAACAGTGTTTACATACAACAAAAAAGGACTACCCACACTAGTGGAGCGATTCGGCAAGGGAAATCTAATGGAATCCAAAGAAGTGTTAGAGTATGATGACAAAGACATCAAAATATTACATAAAAGATATAATTATGGAGATTCGATAAATCCACTAAACATTACCAAGTTTGACCCTGAAAATAATATAAACGAATACATACACTATAATTCAGATGGCAAAATCACGTATAAAATAACCTTGACATATAACGACAGCAAAAACGTAATTCAAAGAATTGTGTACTCTCCGCCGAGTAATAATAACTGGCAAACAAAATATGCTAAAAAGTTTAAAGAGAATGCAATTAATATAACATCCTCGGAATTTAAGTACGACCACAACAATAATTGGGTCGAAAAAATCACATACAGTAACCTGGTACCGGAAAGCATCACTGTTCGCGAAATTGTTTATTACTAAGGATATGAAAAGTATAACTGCTACACTGACCACAATTCTAGTTTCATCCGCTCTAATATTAGCGGCGCTGACAGCAAGTGCCGGCACACAGGCACCTGAAAAAAAGGTGCTAAAAACAACTGACTTGGCACTAAACAACCTCAAGGGAAAAGTAAAAACTATCTCCAGGCAAGTCTACGGTGAACAGGACAAATTGGGCACGCCAACCACAGAACGCACATCAATTCAGAATGCCGAATATGACATTACTACTTACAATCAACGTGGCTATAAAATATCAAACAAAACTCATTACAGGAACAGTTCCTACCATATAGTAAACTATATATATAAATACGATAACCGAAACAATGTAGTAGAGTACAGACAAAATAGCAGTGAATGGCCAAAAACTGTCTCCAGATATGACCGTAATAATAATCTAACGGAGCACACATACTATGTGGATAAGTACACCCGTACAAAAACTACATTTAGTTTCAGATACAACCGAAACAAAAGATTATTAAGAAATACTTCCTACGACGAAGACGGGAATGTACAATTGGATGCACATTACAAATACGATAAACAAGACAACCTCATAAGGCAAAAATCTTACAATAAATACGGAAAACTATTATATAAAACCGT
>CAMQUV010000222.1 GCA_947037995.1 uncultured Rikenellaceae bacterium | reverse complement strand
GGGGGAAGAACTCGTGTGCTGTTAGCACCGCTACTGATAGGCTTCGCCTATGCCAGTATGCCGACAGGCAATTATAAGGGGTCTATGACCCCCCGATAGGCGAATTTCGTGTGGCGTTGCCATCGTCGTGTGGTAGGTGGACTAGTTTTTGTATAACGCACCAGCCCCCTCAATATTTGACTATTAAGGGGGCTGGATAGTATAGAGTTTTCGTTGGTTATCCTTTATAGAAAGGAGTTTTCACGACTTTAGCTTTGAGTAGTTTTCCGCGAACTACGACGAATATTTCGGAATCAGATTTCATAAATGCTTTTTGGACATATCCCATTCCAATTGCTTTTTTGAGTGACGGTCCTTGCGTTCCTGAGGTCACATATCCAATCACGTTTCCATCTGCATCAGCTATATCGTAGCCGTGACGCGCAATACCTCTGTCAACGAGTTCGAATCCAACTAGTCTACGTGTTGTGGCACCGGCTTTATGAGCATCGAGGAGTTCTCTGTCAACGAGTTCTTTTTTATCATCTGTGAGTTTAGTAATCCATCCTAGGCCAGCTTCGTAAGGCGAAGTTGTATCATCAATATCATTTCCATAGAGGCAGAAACCCATCTCAAGTCTCAGTGTATCTCTAGCACCCAGACCGATATTTTGCAGGTCATATTTTGCACCTTTTTCCCAAAGCGCTTTCCATAGTTTTGGAGCGTCTTCATTTGCGATATATATTTCACATCCACCAGCGCCGGTATAACCTGTAATCGACATAATCACTTGAGGAATACCCGCTACGGTCATTTTTTTGAACGTGTAATATTCCATATCCATAACATCTTCGTCGCAAAGTTCCTGCACTAATTTCATAGCGTTAGGGCCCTGTATGGCAAGTTGTGCAATCTCGTCCGAGGCGTTATATAGCTCTTTGCCAGGAGTAATATTGTATTTTGGAGCAATGGCAGACAGGTGAGCGTAATCTTTGTCAACGTTCGAAGCATTTACAACTAATAAGTATGTCTGCTCGTCGATACGATAAGTCAATAAATCATCTACAATCCCACCTTTTCCATTTGGAAAACACGAGTATTGCACCTTTCCGTCAAAAAGCAACGACACGTCATTCGAGGTCACAGCCTGAAGAAAAGCTAGCGCATTTGGACCTTTCACCCAAATCTCGCCCATATGACTTACATCAAATACCCCAATATTCTGACGAACCGAGAGGTGCTCCTGAGTTAACCCGCCGAATTCGATGGGCATATTGTAGCCCGCAAAAGGGACCATTTTTGCATTGTTTTCAATGTGAAACTGAGTAAAGGCAGTTGTTTTCATTTTTTTAATATGAGTTAATCGTAATAATATATTATTGTAGTAATTTTTTTTTCGTTGTTTGAGCAAATTTAAGTAAAATTTTCTTATGTTTGTAGTGTTCTCATTAAAAAACTTTTTTTGACTACCGATAAAATACAAATTATGCACTTTTCATCATACATACTAAATACAATATTAGCCGAACGCCGCAAAGCTATCGACATAATCAGGGAGCAGCCTTTACTAACTCAACAGCAACAATTTACCAAGCTGATGAAAATAGGAAATGGCTCTGCCTTCTTCAAAAATTATGCTCTAACCAAAGACTGCCGCTACGAGGAATTTCGCGCCAAAGTGCCTATCGTGGATTACGAAGAGTTTTCGCCCTGGATTAATCGCGCTATTGCCGGCGAACACCACATACTAACTAATGTTAACCCTAAATGGGCGGCCAAAAGTTCTGGTACAACAAACAATAAAAGCAAATTTATTCCTATTAATACACCTTCACTCCAAGATTGTCACTATCGCGGCGGAAAAGATGTTATAGTATCTTGCCTGTCTGCTCGCCCAGAAACAAAAGCCTATACCGGTAAATCGTTAACCCTTGGTGGCTCGCAAAATATCTCTGACGTAAATTCACATATAAAAGTTGGAGACCTGTCTGCTATCCTTATAGATAACACACCACCTTGGGTCAAATTAATACGCGAACCTAAACCTGAAATTGCACTCATTAGCGATTTTCAAGAAAAAATAGAAGCAATCGCAAAAAGCTGTAGTACAAAAAATATTACATCATTTGCCGGAGTCCCCTCCTGGAACCTTATTCTTATGCGAAAAGTCCTCGAATATACCGGCAAAAACAACCTGCTAGAAGTTTGGCCTGATATGTCACTCTTTATGCACGGGGGGATTTCTTTTAACCCATATCGAAAACAATTTGAAAGCCTTATACCTTCGCCAGATATGATTTATCTCGAAACGTATAACGCCTCCGAAGGTTTCTTTGCAATTCAAGACGACCTCAATGATGCTGCTATGCTACTTATGCTCGACTATGGTACGTTCTATGAATTTATCCCAATGAAAAGTATTGACGACCATACTACCGCCATACCACTCGAAGATGTCAAAATTGGAGTCAACTACGCTATGATAATCTCAACACTAGGAGGGCTATGGAGATATATGATAGGCGATACAGTTACTTTTACATCAACTAACCCATACAAAATACTTATTACAGGACGCACCAAACACTTCATCAACGCATTTGGCGAAGAACTAATGGTCGGAAATGCTGATGATGCTATCACGCAAGCCTGCCAAATCACACAAGCATCTGTTAGTAACTATACGGTCGCTCCAATATTTATGACCACCAATACCAAAGGTGCACACCAATGGCTCCTTGAATTTGAGGAAATGCCGATTTGTGATATCAACGAATTTACAATTATACTTGACCAAGAAATTCAACGGGTGAACTCCGATTATGCCGCTAAACGTACTAATAATGCTACGATGAATATTCTGGAACTCTCAGTGGCGCCTTGCGGAACATTTGATAAATGGATGGCTGCAAAAGGCAAGCTCGGAGGGCAAAACAAAGTGCCGCGACTTAGCCCAACACGTGAATATATAGATCGGAAGAGCACACGTTTGAACTCCAGTCACCGCTCATTATCTCGTATGCC
>CAMQUV010000221.1 GCA_947037995.1 uncultured Rikenellaceae bacterium | reverse complement strand
AGATAATGAGCGGTGACTGGAGTTCAGACGTGTGCTCTTCCGATCTGGTTTCCCTAAAGGGGTGATGCTTACTCATCATAATATAGTTAATAATGGTCACTCAATAGGTGACTGTATGAACTACACTAACCAAGACCGCCTATTGCTATGCGTTCCCCTGTTCCATTGTTTCGGGTGTGTTCTAGGTGTTTGTGCTATGATTACTCACGGTATGACACTTGTTATATTGGAAGATTTTGACCCAGTGCGTGTACTAGCGTCCGTACAAAAAGAGCGTTGCACGTCACTGTATGGAGTTCCAACTATGTTTATCGCCGAGTTGACCCACCCAATGTTCGATATGTTCGATTTGTCGACTCTACGCACAGGAATTATGGCTGGAGCGCCGTGCCCTATTGAGTATCTCAATCAAGTGATGGATAAAATGAATTGCCGCGATGTGATTAGTGTATATGGTCTAACGGAATGTTCGCCCGGTATGACCGCCACTCGAACCACTGATTCGGCCGAATTGCGTGCTACAACGGTTGGGCGGACTTTGCCCGATATGGAGGTAGTGGTCAAAGACCCCGAGACAGGCGCGATACTACCTGCTAATACAATCGGCGAGATGTGTGTGCGTGGGTATAACATAATGAAGGGGTACTATAAAAACCCTGAGGCAACAGCTGCAGCAATAGATGCGGATGGATTTTTACATTCGGGCGACCTCGGTACGATGGACAATGAGGGATACTTTAGAATAACGGGTCGTATAAAGGAGATGATAATTCGTGGGGGGGAGAATATTTACCCTCGTGAGATTGAGAATTTTTTATTAACTTTGCCTACAATACTCGATGTCCAAGTCGCCGGCATACCAAGTTCCAAATACGGAGAGCAGGTGGCAGCTTATATCAAGGTTAAAGAGGGTGAGTCGCTTACAGAGGGTGATGTTATGGAGTTCTGTCGTGGTCAAATTGCTCGTTACAAAACACCAAAATTCATATTCTTTGTCGATGATTACCCGATGACCGCTAGTGGTAAAATACAAAAATACCTACTAAAAGACTTAGGCCTGCAAATGCTCGACAAGCTCGGCGTTGTAGTAGAATAAGGGAGTCTTATATAGGCTATCTTTATAGAAACATTTTATCAAAACTTACACAAACTTGTATGAAAAAACTCATTATTGTTGCTCTTGGCCTCCTAATCCTTAATTCAGTGGATGCCAATGCACAAAGCACGCAAAAGAACCGCCAAAAATCGGGGCAAAAAGTCACAGGCGCCCAAGTAACCTACAAAATGGGCTCAAAATCAGATAAGCCTGTTTTTCTAGTCAAAACTGTTGGGAGCAAAAGTATTGCACAACCTATCAGTAAACGTGAGGGCTCTCCTGACCTGCAGGAATTTATTGATTTTGAGACAAAAGAGTTCTACCGCACGGTTTTCAGCAGCAATGGTACGCCATCAACTACTGTCAAGGAATTTTCGTATTTGGCGTTAGATTCTATCGGCACGGAGAATATTGCAGGATGGAACGCTACTCACGTACGCACCTCGTTGCGCTCTAATACTATAGACATATACTATACCAAAGACCTCGGATATAATGGCTCTCCACAACCGGGAGTAGGTATTCTGGATGGAATGATACTTAAAGTAGTGCGTAATGGCAATGTAATGCTCGAAGCTGTCGAGGCAAAACAGATAACATCTACGGAGTCTGTTTTCCCAAAAGAGTGGGGAGTAATGGTCGATGCAGTTGAGTTCGACCATAATGTTCGCAATGCGAACGTAATTAATATAAGTGTATTTAACGATGAGCGCATTAGCTTTAATGGAGTTAAGGCTCCTGAGCAGCTTTCAGAAACTATTGTGAACAATGTTGGTGGAGGTGCTATTGTAATGCGTAAGGTAAAATTGCCTGCGGATGTATCAAATCGTTCTATTTTTGTGGAGTTATCGGAATATTCTGATGGTGAGGCTTATGATAGAGTGGGGAGTGTATTTGTAATTCCTGTGGACAAGAAGCAGAGTTTCTTAGACGCCCTTACAACGAAAGGTGTGAACTCATTGCCTGCATTTACAAATACTACGGGCAGCTACCACGGTTTGGTTTCCACGCCAGATTATAATACTCCTGTTGAGGTAATGCGTTTTATGACTCCGTTTGGTGTTCGTGCGTTCAACCACATTAAGGTAAAAGGATATGATTGGGCAGACTCGGTGATTTTCAAGGCCGATGTCACTCATTTAGCGCCTATGTTGAGTGGTGAGGTATGGGTCGGAGCTTATGTAAGTACTTGGAGTGACAAGGGCTATAAGATTTCTATGAATCTCAAGTACCACCCGGGAGGCCGCTCCAAAGAGAATAGCACTATTTATCCGTTGTTTAACACCGTATCGGTTTTAGAGCAGGCTGGTTCTGGCTACCCAACTCTTTTCGGAAACAATGATAAGTTGCGTGTAAGTGTTAAATTGAAAAAGCCCCTTAAAAATGCGCGTATAGTTTACACTACTACGGGCCACGGCGGCTGGGGTGGCGGCGATGAGTTCAACCCTAAGCTGAACACTATTTTTATGGATGGTAAGGAGATATTTAAGTTCCTACCTTGGCGCGAGGACTGCGCGTCGTATAGACATTTGAACCCCTGTTCTGGGAACTTTGCAAATGGAGTTTCTTCGTCCGATTTGAGCCGTTCTAATTGGTGCCCAGGCACAGTTACGTGCCCTACTTATATCCCAGTGGGAGATTTAAAGGCGGGCGAACATACAATTAGCCTTGCTATTGACGAGGGTAAGAACGAGGGCACAAGTTTTAGTTACTGGTGTGTTTCGGCTGTGCTTATAGGTGACTAGTGATGAAATGCTAAAATAATAGATGAAGGAGGCTTTAATAGGCCTCCTTCTTTTGTTGAAACTTATGTGGCCGCTCTTACCAACCAACCAATTACAACCAACTCAATAGCAATCTGGCATAGGCGAAGCTAAGAATATCGAAGGCCTTCCCAAAAACTCGTGTGCTGT
>CAMQUV010000220.1 GCA_947037995.1 uncultured Rikenellaceae bacterium | reverse complement strand
GCAATTTTCCTCGAAAATTCAGCGGCGGCGGGGGGAATCCGCCGCTGGGGGTCAATTGCCAATTGTTTGTGAGTCAAAGCCTGTGGAGACCCCCGACAGGCAAATTTCAGGTAACGTTGCCACCGAACCAAGGTATAACTATAAATAGATTGTCCCGCAGAAAACCTTATGGTTTTACAACTCGGAGCGTCACTTTTGGGCTGTTATAAACCCCACCAAAAGGATAGCGGAACAGAGAAAAAGAGGCTTGATAATCATTTGTTGGCACATTTAGAGGAATCCTTGCCACGACGCCCTCGCGAACTCTACCCATCCCAGGCAAAACCTTGGACCTCACCTCGATAGGAATTTCGAACGAAACACCCCTCTCATCTTTAAGCTGCATTACGACAGAATAATAGTCAACTCCCACGAAGTCAAACGAATAAGAATATGGATTTTCGATAACTATACTCAGCGTTAAGCCCCGACCAGACATTACACTCAACGGCAATTTCGTTGCTATACGAACCCTAGAGGTAGGCTTGAAATTATTGATTGTATCATAATAAATCCACTCATCACTAAACTTAACCTTTTGATAGTCAGCCTCGAGCTGCTGTGGGTTCATTTGTTTTCGGATAGTCTTACTCAATTCAATAGCCACATCGCTGCCAAAGAGCAAGTTAGCATAGTTCTGACGCATATCATAATGGCTAATATTACCAAAGATAGAGCTCTGCGCAAAAGACTCATTACCGCCATAATAGCGCATCTTGCTAGCCATCGCAAAGTCACCATCAGCAATAAACGGCCGCCCACCCAAGTCGCTATGGAGCGCTGTGCAATGCTGGTTACTATAACGATAAACACCCCCTATTTTGCCCTCATACAGTATCAAAAACACACGCATTCCCAAGAAAAGAAGTATCATAAAAAATCCAATCTTACCCAACCACCTATAAAGCACCGGTCGTGTCTGTGCACCCCGTATTAAAAAGTAAATAATTGGGAAGGACAGCGGCAATAACCATTGGGCTTTCACACCAAAACTACTCGAAATAAGCAAGCAAAACACCAATAAACCCCAGCTCACAAAGCGCATTGCACTCGAAAAAAGACGTTCCTCGTCCCGCACCGCAGCACGGCTTTTCTTGACCAATAACAGGAAGAAAAAAGGCACCAAAAGAGGGTTGAATAACAATAAAACGCTAAGAAGATAGCCGAAAAAACCACTCGTCTTACCCATAGAAACCAATCCAAAAGAGACCCAATTGGTTTCGATAAGCCAATAAATATGCGGCAAAAACAATACTGCAGCGACCGCTGCCGCTACATAAGTCAAATAATTAGTTAGCAACTTTCTGTTCGACAGCAAAATCAACCCAACTACCACTAAACCGAAATACTCCGAATACAGGATAACTCCCCACGAAACCCCCATAACTATTGCCCACAAAAAAGACTCTTGCCCCTGCCTCAAAAACTTTCGGTAAGCATAAAGAAACAGCCCCACACCAAACAACAATGGCGCCGAAACACTCGAAACATAACCATAATATTGAAAAAGAGGAAGCGCAAAACAGATGAAAAAATATAATGCAGCCAACTTCTTCGTCGCCCTCACTGGGCGCAATGCCAGCCAAAAAAGATAAATATAAATAGGCTGTAACAATATCGGGAAAAGGCGCACTGCCAACTCTCCGTTGCCGAAAAATGTTGTGGACAGACCTATAAGCCACACAAATAGCGGCGAGGTACCATAATATCCCCACTCGAATTCTTGTGACAAAACCCACCCGTAAGCCTCCAAATCAGTCAACTCAGTGAAAATTGCCT
The DNA here is from genome assembly GCA_947037995.1 of uncultured Rikenellaceae bacterium. Taxonomy (GTDB): domain Bacteria; phylum Bacteroidota; class Bacteroidia; order Bacteroidales; family Rikenellaceae; genus Mucinivorans. The sequence continues at coordinate 1,195 of CAMQUV010000220.1, read as the reverse complement.
GGCATACATTTAACGCTACCCAAAAAAATAGTAGCAACAATAATAACCTATTTGCACTTAAAATGCCTGTTAATCTCTTCATCTATATTTATTATACTCCTTATTATTTCACCTATAAATATGCTTGCACCGACTCTAATCTATTAGAGCGTGACCCTTTTACCAAAATATATGCCCCCGAAAGTGCGCGTTTTTCCAAAAATAAAACCAATTCCTCCGTTGTCTTATAATATCCCTCAACTACACCCTCGTAATTCTCACCAACAAAAAATACCTCCGAAAGAGCCAACCCTGACACCATTGCGACCAACTTTTCGTGCTCCTTGCGCGAAAACTCACCCAGCTCATTCATCTGACCCAATATCGCTACCCTCTTTGGATGATTTACCAACCTAAAATTATCTAACGCCTCATTCATACTAGACGGATTCGCATTATAAGCGTCCATAATCACTAAATTCCTCTGTGTATCAATTACTTGTGAACGATTGTTCTGTGGCAAATAACCAGCGCAAGCACCCGCAGCAACCTCCATCGCGATTCCGTAAACTCCCGCAACCGCCACCGCCGCCATAATATTCTTAGCGTTAAAAGCACCCGACAAATGTGTCGAAAAACTAGTATTACCCAACATAAAAGACAGAAAACCATCCGTAGTACCGATATTCTTCAACTCGTTTTTGTAAAACCTAGTGGCCATATTCCGCCCCTTTGCCATCTCGACCAATACCATATCATCTCCCGAAACCAACGCCTCAGCACCACTTCTCTCAGCGTAATCGTAAATCTCACCCTTTGCCCTAACAACACCCTCGAAAGAGCCAAACCCCTCTAAATGAGCCATTCCAACATTCGTAATCAAAACCCTATTCGGCTCCGCTAGGTCGCACAACTGGGCTATCTCACCAATATGATTCGCGCCCATCTCTACTATCACAACCTCCATCGTGCTGTCGAAAGACAACAATGTTAACGGCACGCCTATATGATTGTTGAAATTTCCCTGCGTATAACCTATCTTATAACGAGTCCTAAGCGCTGCGGCCATAAGCTCCTTTGTAGTAGTCTTACCGTTAGTCCCCGTTAGTGCAATGACCTCTGTAAGAGCCTTTTGCCTGTGCCATTTGGCCAACTGCTGAAGAGCAACCAATGTGTCCTCGACCAGTAAATATCGTGGGTCAGTATCCTGATTGGG
>CAMQUV010000219.1 GCA_947037995.1 uncultured Rikenellaceae bacterium | reverse complement strand
TTAATTGGTTAAAAATATAACTCGCCACAACCATTACAACTGCTCCGCCCAAACTAGCGTAGGCTGCCCCAACGAACCCGTCACTAGGGATAAGCCAAAACGACATTCCGATAACCGTAACCAGCCCCAACATTGTTACAAAAACTGCGTAACTAGTCTTGTCGACCACCTTGTACCAAAATGAGAGGTTAACAAGTACGCCCATTAATAGGTTAGTAATCAGTAGTATAGGTATTATATTGACCCCCTCGCGGAAGTTTTGTCCGATTATATAGGCAAACTGTTCGGCAAAGAAACTAATAAACAGCACGGCGGCGATGCCCGCTATTGTGAAAAACTTGAGCGCCTTTGCATTGATTATCTTAAAGTCGTCGCCCTTGAATTTTTGTAGGAAAAACGGCTCCGCACCTAGCGTATAAACCTGTCGGAATATTATCATTAATGCCGCAATTTTTGACACAGCGCCATAAATCCCAACGCTTGCCGTAGCTATATCATCAGGTAGTAGCCACCTTATCATTTGCCTATCGAGAAACTCACTACTGACACCCATAACCCCCGCAAGCATTAGCGGAAACGAGTATTTGAATATTGGTATGAGTAGTTTGAAATTGATTTTTTTGGTAATCATCCTAAAGAGCGACGGTAGCAAAAGCACCGTAGAACTTAGTGATGCCACTATATTTGCTACGACGACCCAACCAGCTGATTCAACAGCGTCCATTTTGTAGGTGTAAATCACCCAACACATTACGACATTGACCAGCACGGCGGTTATATTAACTATAGTATAGCGTAGTGCTCTGCCTGCTTGTCGGAGTGCGGCAAATAGCATTGCGTTGACGTTGTCGACAAATATCAATATTGCCGTAACGACAGTGTGCCACACAGCAGTATAGCCCATTGCGGCTGTAATCTCGCTACTGAAAGCAAAGGTAGTCAGCATAAAAAGCAGCGCGAATATGCAGACCGCTCCCCACATTGTTGTAAATAGAGTTTTCTGTTCTAATGGAGATTGCATCTTGCTCACCCATCGGAAATATGTTGTGGCGAACCCCATTGTCAGGAGTACATTGGCGAACGGGATTATGCCATAGAGTAGGCTGACCTCGCCATACACCTCGGTGGTCATTATCCTAGTCAAGTACGGAGTCAACAAATAATTGAGGAATTTACTCAAAATCGCACTCACCCCATAAACTGCTGTTTGTGAAATTAGACCTCTTATGGAATTATTGTTGTTCATACTATCTATCTATATCAAATAACGGAGCCTGTAGCAACTCCCCTGCGGTATTTGCCCCATTGAAAGTTATGCGATGGTACTTCGTAACACCATATTGCTTAATCATTTGGCGGTGTAACTGAGTAGGGTAGCCCGCATTTTTGTTCCACCCATAGTTTGGGAACTCCTCGTGAAGTCGTTGCATATATTCGTCACGATATGTTTTGGCAAGAATAGAAGCCGCAGCAATCGACATCATTTTGCCATCGCCCTTTACTATGCATTCATACGGAGTAGTTAGGTGTGTACGAAATCTATTGCCGTCAATAAGCAGCAATTCGGGTTTAATATGTAGCATTTCTATTGCTTGATTCATCGCCTCGTAAGTAGCGTTGAGTATATTTATCTCGTCTATTCTTTGCGGTGAAACCTCCGCAACGGCATAGGCAATCGCATCGCGTTCAATCTCTTTCCTAAGAGCAAGTCTCACTTTGAGGGACAGTTTTTTGCTATCATTGAGCTTCTCATTCTCATATCCCAGCGGCAATATAACAGCAGCCGCAAAGACTGCTCCTGCTAGTGGTCCGCGTCCTGCCTCATCGACACCCGCTTCGATTTGGTTAGTTAGTGAGCTCTGGAGCATTGGCGATAATTAGTTTGGTTGCACCGCATTTACCTTTCACATATTCGCAAGCAATCTGTGAGGCATCATCAATATTTTGGTCGAAGTGAGTGACTGCATTTTTTAGCTCCACCTCATTATTTACACTTCTAGCACCCCCAGCGTCAATGAGTTCTTGCGCCTCAATAAATTTACTATAAATTGGGCCAAAGACCACCGGCATAGCCCAAGCCGCAGGCTCGAGTATATTGTGCAGTCCTGTTTTGAACGCACCGCCAACATAGGCAATAGTTCCATACTGGTAGATTGAAGTTAGTATCCCAATGCAGTCTATAATCAATAAATCTGCCGATTCGAGTTCCATCAACTTAGATTCGCTCTCGCCTATTTCCGTATATCTAACGACTTTCAGTGATGCGAATTTTTGCATCATCTCGTCGATTTTCGCCTCATTGATTTCGTGGGGTGCGATGATGAATTTCCACCTCTTATGGCTCGCAGCATATTCCCTCATAAGAGGCGCGAGAGCTTCTATATCTTCTGGCCACGTGCTGCCTGCAATAAGAACTTTGCTCTGCCCAACAAATCTTTCGACAGAGTTAATTCGCGTAGCTGTCTCCGTGACATTAGCGACTCTATCGAATCGCGTGTCTCCTGCAACAATAACATTTTGTTCTAGTCCGATTGATTTTAATAGTTGTTTGGACTCTTCGTTTTGCACAAAAATGCCATCAAATAGGTAAATCATTTTGCGCCACATAGTTCCCCATACCTTAAAAAACGGCATAGAGGGTCTAAACGGAGCGCTAATAAGAATGAGATTGGCATTAGATTTTTTAATATTCCGCAGCATATTTCGCCAAAATTCGTACTTAACAATGACTACATTATCAGCCTGTACGGCCTGTACGAAACGTCGTGCATTTTTCCGTGTATCAACGGGGAGGTACAGTACGGCATCAGCGAGGGGGTAATTTTTGCGCACTTCGTAGCCCGAGGGGGAGAAGAACGTCACCACGATAATTGAGTTTTCTTGCTTGCGTTGTAGCTGTTCTATAACGGGTCTGGCCTGTTCGAATTCGCCAAGCGAGGCACAGTGAAACCAGGTGGTTTTGGCCGTTGGTTTGCCCTCTTTTAAGATCGGAAGAGCGTCGTGTAGGGAAAGAG
>CAMQUV010000218.1 GCA_947037995.1 uncultured Rikenellaceae bacterium | reverse complement strand
AGGAGATTTCCACGCAATTGAGAACGGAGAAGGTGGCGGCAGTTATACCGAATACGGCGGTGGAATATGGGGCAGGATTGACGGTAGTTAGCTCGAAGTGTGATGCTACTGCAAACGATATTTGCAACCTTTTTGCGCATTTGGGTAGGGCGATGATAGTGACGCAAAAGGAGCTTCCGATAGCTATGGCATTGGGTTCTTGTGGCTTGGCTTACGCGTTGAAGTATGCCCACGCTAATATGTGCGGAGCTACGGAGATGGGAATGACACCGGCGAGGGCGCAAAAAATTATGGCTGCAACTCTCAGAGGCGCGGCGGCGCTGCTCGAGAAAGAGGGCTCGCACCCTCAGACCGAGATTGATAAAATTACGACTCCGGGCGGCATAACGATTAAGGGGCTTAACAAATTGGAGGAGCATAATTTTTCGTTTGCTGTTATCGAGGCGTTGAAACATAGTAGATAATAAATTACTTTATAAATCAGTAGGAATGAAACAGTTAACAATTGCAAAAATAGGTGGAAATATAATCGACAGTCCCGAGTTGTTGGACATATTTTTGGATGATTTCAGAGCGATAGAGGGTGCTAAGATATTGGTGCACGGAGGCGGAAAAATTGCTACGCGCACTGCCAAGGAGATGGGTATTGAGGCGACAATGATAGATGGCCGAAGGGTCACTGATTTGGCGATGTTGCGTGTGGTTACGATGGTTTATGGGGGCTTGGTGAACAAAAATATTGTGGCAGCCTTGCAGCGCAAAGGTGTGAATGCCATTGGGCTTACTGGTGCTGATGGGGCAATTATCACTTCGCGCAAACGTAGCCCCGAACCTATTGATTATGGGTATGTTGGCGACCCGATTGCGGTTAGTACTAAGACCGCTATATCGTTAATCGAAGCGGGATTGGTACCAATTCTGGCTCCTTTAACGTATGCTGATGGCGAGATTTTGAATACAAATGCCGATACTATTGCACAGACAATGGCCACAGCGTTGAGTGTGGAATATAATATAGTATTACAGTATAAGTTCGAAAAATCGGGCGTATTATTAGACCTAGAGGATGAAAATTCGTTGATAGAGCATATCACTCCAGAGCTTTTTAAAGAGCTGAGCAGTAGCGGTAAAGTTCACAGCGGAATGCTCCCTAAGATTGCAAATGCGTTAGATGCGGCGGCATCAGGGGTGGGTGCAATATTTATTGGTAAGACTAAGATTACCCTGTAAAAGGGTTATTATATATGTGGCGTCCTTGGCGTTTAATTTTAAGGTGAAATATGAAATTTAGAACTATTGAATTCGAGCAATTAGGCTCTACAAACGACGAAGCCTCGGCGGCAAAGTACGTCCACGGCGATATTATTTTGACGCACAACCAACTTTCTGGAAGGGGGCAGCGAGGAAATAAGTGGCAGGCGCAGCCGGGTGAAAATCTGACGTGTACTTTCGTTATTGAGCCGACTCACATACCTGTATATGAGCAGTTTATGGTATCAATGATTGGGGCGTTGGCTTGTTCTGATACTGTGAGGGCGTTGGGTTTGGCGGCTGAAATTAAGTGGCCTAATGACATATATATTCAAAATCGCAAGATTGGAGGAATTTTGATTGAGCATCATAGTATGGGTGAGCACCTTTCGCGTTCAATTATCGGGATAGGTTTGAACGTAAATCAGATTGAGTTCGACCCAAATATCCCTAATCCGACATCTTTTAGGTCGCAGGGGATTTCGACAAATGTGGCAACTGTGATGGACACACTTAGTAGTTTTTTTGCTGAGCGTTATGCGCAGAGTATCAATGAATTGCATCGTGATTTTATGGCGAATATGTATAGGAGTTCGGGTGAGTTTTACGCCTACCGCGACGAGGCTGGAGAGTTTAGCGCGCGAGTAGTTGGGGTTGATTCTCGAACAGGCCAACTGGCTTTGGAGGATAGTTTTGGTGTTGAGCGCAAGTATTGGTTTAAGGAGGTTGAAGTGGTATTATAGTTGCGTTAACCGCAATTTTTTTACGTATTGTCCACGTTTTTTACAATTATACTTGTACGGGGTTTAATTTTTCTCTATATTTGACACAAATAAGCTCACCGGTAGCATTTGCGCACGCTAATGTTGGCGCGCTAATGGTGGCCCAAACAACGCCAATTGACTTGAAATCATCTCTACACTATGAATATTAAAATCATCCTGACTACCACAATTATAGCTATTCTTGCTATTTGTAACACATACCAAGCTACTGCTCAGACGCTTGCACAGCAATATCTCTCCGAAAATGCCGTGAGAAGAGACACCGCTATGCTTGCATTCAGACCGAATAACGATGTGCTACTCATCGACTACAAAAATAACAGCCGTGAACTCAAAAATATTATGACGTTCGTCGCAAGCAATAAACTCAACCTGCAAAATGGTAGTAACCACATCAACGTAGTTGCATATATCAAAACATTTGATGTCAACAACCCCATAGCTGTCAACCTTGCCTCTATACAAGCAAGTGTCGTTCGAGCGCAATTCAAACTCAAATACGGAATACCTCACACGGCTATTACTTTCTCTATCGATACAGCGCAAAATGTTAATAACCTTGTCAGAGTGGATTGTATCAATCGACCAATTAAAGGATATAACAACACGGCGATTTATTATACTCTGAAACGTGATAACCTTGGACTTATTAAGAAAGAAATGCAATCGTATAAACCATCGGTGCCATATACGAGTTACCTGATGAGACTTGCTGACGAAAATCCTACTTTGGCTATCGGCGAGCAAGCACATAAAGAGGGCGAAGTTACAGTTATTGCTATGACGGACGAAATGAATGGGGAGATGATTGAAGAGGTCGATATCTATGCCGATAATGAAGATATTGAGCTTGATAACCTTACGAATGTTGAGGAAATGGATGATGCCGATAATGTTATTGCGATACAGCCTAATACTGGAGTTATTGCCGATAATACTCCTGCACCAATTGCTCCACCAGTTGCACCAGTAGCTGAGGAGAC
>CAMQUV010000217.1 GCA_947037995.1 uncultured Rikenellaceae bacterium | reverse complement strand
CCCCTTTTGAGGTTTCCCTTGGCGGCATTATAGAGTGCCGTCATTATGCAATATGGGCTTTTCGTGTAGTCGCAACTTTTGATGCAGTGAAAAGCGCAATTGCGCGGTTTTGTGAGCCCCTTTTTGACTCTGTCGATAAATTCGCCAATAAGAGCTCTTCCCGGCATTCCCACAGGGCTTTGGATGAGTATAATGTCATCTACTTTGGATTTTATATATGCATTTTTGAACTCAATATTGGCATCGCATTCGTCGGTAGTGACAAATTTGCTCCCCAATTGCACTCCGTCGGCACCGAGTTGCATAATGTTGTAAATATCTTTCCCCGTGTATATACCTCCCGCCGCAATTACAGGGATTTTGCGCCCTGTTTTGAGCTCAATTTCTTTAGTGCATTTTACGACTTCAGTGATAATTTGTTCTAACGAGTGGTTTTCGTCTGTTATTTCGGCTTGTTTATAGCCTAGGTGTCCTCCTGCTTTTGGCCCTTCAACAACTACGGCATCAGGTACATAGTTGTAGTTATTCACCCATTTGTTATAGATGATTTTGAATGCTCTTGCCGAGGATACGATTGGGACCAATTTTGTTTGGTTCTCTTTGTTAATGAATGAGGGTAGGTCTAGTGCTAGTCCTGCTCCGGAGAAAATTACGTCAGCTTTTTCGGCGATACTGGTTTTGACCATATCGGCAAAATTGCTCATCGCGACCATAATGTTTACGCCAATAATCCCTTTAGATTTTTGTCGAGCTTTGGCGATTTCTTGTTTCAGTCCTTCGATACAGGATTCGAAATATTGTTTTGATTTCTCTTTGTATAGTAGTCCGAGTCCAGCAGCTGAGATGACACCCACTCCTCCTTCGTTCGCCACGGCCGATGCTAGTCCTGAGAGTGAGACGCCCACGCCCATTCCCCCTTGAATAATAGGGAGTGAGATGTTAAGGTCTCCGATTTTAAATGATTTCATAATAGGTTTTTAGGTTTTAGTTCTATGTTACGAAAATAGTAACGTACAAACGTTGTAAAATATTATGTGGGGTAATTATTCCCTGTTTACATTTTTGATTAAATTGACTTATTTACGTGTAGAAGCGCAAAATATTTATTAACTTTGCAGCGATTAGCAGAGAGAAATCTGTTAATCGAAATAGCGTTTGCTATTGTTTTGAGTTAGAAAAACGACCAATTTTATGACACCTCAAACAATAAGTTCAACGCCCGCGTTTTTGCGTGGGCTTTACTTATTTGGTGTCGGGTGCTTGGTCGTACCTTCTAACTGATAAGTATTCCCACGCATTTTTTTGTGGTTTATTTCAAGCAATAGCAATGAAAATTGAAACACTATTGTTTAATTAAATACAAAAAAAAAGCCGACCAGAGGAATGAGCATATAAGCCCTCGCAAAAAATTATGAAAAGAATTTTAATCTTACTGACACTATTGCCAATTATCGCATTATCAAGTTGTTCGAAAAATGAAGACTCAGATGACCAACTATCACTAGTTGGGGGGTATTATTCTGGCTTTGGATATTCAAGCTCTATTATTGGAAATTCATATGATGTGTATTGGAGCTATCGGTTTATTGATGGGCATAATGTTGAACGTACTGCCAATGAAAACAATCCGTATGGAAGCATAATTGGAGAAGTTGATAAATGCACCTATGAATACAATCATCCATATATTATAATAAAAACAGCGACAGGAAAAGAACAGCAAGGGCAGTTTATAACTGAAGATGTTTTTAGGATTTATGATACTAACTATAAAAGACAATAATTAATTTTTCTTAAAACATAAATCCAACAAAACTAAGTCGTAATTTTCAAAAAAAATATAAATACCAATGGGGTATTTTATGAACTAAGCACCAACACGTGGGTTAATCCTTATATGTTGGTGCTTTTTTACTATATCTTAGCCTAGAAGATGCCTTTTCGCTTTATTTGTAATCTCTAGTATAAGATAATTGACAATTAACATCTTCAATGAAATGTCCGATTTTATCTAAACTTCCAATATTGATTATCAATGGTTCAGATTTGCCGCTATTAACAAGGAATCTAATTTCATTTTGATGATTATACTTTTTCCTTTTCATAAATGGACTTATCTTTTTTTCTTGTAATGTTTTTTCATCATAATAAGTAACTATCTGATTTTTTTGAAGTAATCCTAATTTGGACAACTCTAGATCAATACGACGATAAAATTCTTTGACATTTTGTATAATAACAGCAGAACCCCCAAAGTTTCTATATACATTTAAATTAATATCTTGTATTACCTTGCCCGAATCTAAATCATGATAACAATTTGCCGTTTCGCACGGTGTTACATTATTAATATGCCACATGCAATACAATTTTTGTTTGTCTAAATTATCTTTATAGTTTACAATTATTCCGTCTCTTATTAAATCTACACCTTCGTATATATCTCCTATTTCTGAATTTTCATTATTTTTATAAAAATCTATAGTATTCATATATATTTCTCCTTTATAAAATAAGTTTTCCATATATTTTCTGGTTCCCATCTTTATTAAAGAAAAAACTTTAGCATCATTTTCCATACGACTGAAGATTTAGAGTTTTGCTATAAAATATTAAATTAACCACAAGTCACGTTTTTCAACAAAAAATACCCACTTTTATAATCTCTCTGCTCAACTAAAACAACCTTTAGCCTATTTATTAGATTCTGTTGCATATCAATTACGATTGGTATTTCGTACAAAGATATTGATAAATTTGACGAGTTGTGTTCTTTTTCAATAACTTTTATATAAAAAAACCCTTGGTATTTTATGAACTAAGCATCAACAAAAGGGATAATCCTTAATGTTGGTGCTTGTTTCTTCTTTTGTTTGGGTTTGTCTGAGTCAAAGCCTGTGGAGGGTGCAATCTAGTATTGCTTGCCTCCGCAAGGGGAAAAACTCGAGTGCCGTTGGCACCTTTGGCTCGCAGGCATCGCCTGCAGGTTTGTTATATTGTTATTTATGCTTCGAGAGCCGAGGTGAGGCTGAAATACCAGTTTCA
>CAMQUV010000216.1 GCA_947037995.1 uncultured Rikenellaceae bacterium | reverse complement strand
CTCCTGCTTTAACCATATAGCAGTTAGCAGGGTTATCTTTATGGTCTACGTCAAACATAGTGTGTTGTGTTACTGTAACAGTTTGCGTGGCGATGGTGTGTGTGCCGGCGGCTCCGTGGGTTGTGGTTGTGTAGGTTACAGCTCTTCTTGCTTAGTTCTATACGCTACAATTTTCTTGTAAAAATCAGCCAATATATGTGCTCCAATGGGGCAATTATCGCACGCGCTAGTTTTGCACAGCATCGTTTCAAATTGGATTACTCCTTGGGAATAAAATGCAGATGTCGAGGTGAAACCTTTTTTCGCCCACATTTTAGTATAGGCATTATTTTCATAAGGCGTGAGTTGCAGCACCTCAATTGCCCAATCACGAATCTCATCATTTTTGGTAACCATACCGTAAGCGTTGAGCATAGGAGCCACAAAATTTATCATAAAAAGGTCAATTCTTAGTTCGCTAATTTTCTTCTCGCCCGATTTAGTCGGGATACCAAACCCACTGTGAGTTTGCCAATATTTACTCAGCGGTGCTGCAAAAAGTTCACGCAGTTTTAGGTAATCGCGCTCCTGCACAATTCTATTAAACAGTGATGTTTCGTGACTCAGTATAGCCGCCGCTCGCACCAACTGTGGCGAAGTCATTGAGTTTGGTCTGATTCGCGCTTTTGGCTCGGCGGTTTTCCATATCCTCGAGAGTGAGTTTTTGATTCCTCTGGCAGTACTCCACTCAATGGGTCGTTGGTCGAGCTTATACGTTTTTTTAATCTGTTTATATGTATCCATAACCTCCAAGAAATACGGGTCATTAGTGTCATCATTTCTCAGAAACTCAGCCTGTCCAAAAATCAACGCCTCCACTGCTGTCGTGTCATTTTCCATCGTTTTAAGAATGTGAAATGGAATTTTGAGCGCCAACTCCTCATACGGTTTTTTATCTTTTCCCATTCCCAAACTACGTATAAACGCAATCATTGTGGTGCGTTCCCAATTTTGATGTACAGAGTTATATATCTCAATTAATTCTTGACTTTTACGCTTGATTCTATCGGCGCCTTGACGAGAAAGTATATTTTCCTGATAAGCCGTATCAATTTGAGCGAAAATTGATGTGCACTCAAGTGCCAAACTATGCCTTTTGTCCTCCAACGCCGGGTCAACCGAGATTATTAACGTGTCAATTGCCACTCCATTGCGCGACACCACAGTGTCGCATTCACTTACTACGTGCAATATTACATTCGAAAAATCGGGCTGATTGACCGTCTTCTCATCGTACCAATCACTACTTTTGACATTGAATTTTACCGAGCCATAGTGCCTAACCTCTTGCGTAGCCTTGCGGTATGACACGTTTTGAATCTCAGCACCCCGCACACCCTCGTTTCTCGGCAGACCCATCGAGTGCACGTGTATCAATTCACCCGTAGTCAGACGCAAATCTGAAGTTTCGAAAAGTCGAGCCCTCCACATTAGTGCAAGAAATTCTTTTGTAATTGTCATTGGCTGTTCGTAAATAAGTAATTTGTATAATTATAACCCGATTTGAAAAATCTAAAAGCAAATATAACATATTTTTTTATATCTTTGCAAACCCACTTTACCGTGGAGACGACCACTTAAACTATAATATACAAACAATAAAATATTACTTTAAAACTTATGGGAAGAGCATTTGAATTCCGAAAAGCGCGCAAAATGAAGCGTTGGGGAAATATGGCACGAGTATTTACGAAAATTGGCAAAGAAATAGCCATCACTGTCAAATCGGGCGGCGCGGACCCTCACAACAACCCACGCCTGCGTGTGCTTATGCAAAACGCAAAGGCAGCTAATATGCCCAAAGAAAACGTCGAAAGAGCCATTAAAAGAGCTATCTCAAAAGACCAAGCAGATTACAAAGAAATATTGTATGAAGGATACGCACCTTTCGGAGTGGCCGTTGTCGTAGAAACTGCTACCGATAACAATATGAGAACAGTCGCTAACGTTAGAAGCTATTTCAATAAAGCAGGGGGCTCACTCGGTACCGCCGGATGTCTTACATTCCTATTCGACCATAAATCAATATTCAAAATCGCGAAAACCGAAGATATGGATATAGATGAACTCGAACTTATCCTTATTGACTACGGAGTTGACGAAATATTTGAAGAAGATGGCGAAGTTACTATCTCTGCTCCATTCGAATCATACGGCAAACTCCAAAAATATCTCGACGATAATAACCTCGAAATACTCTCCGGAGACTTCGAAAGACTACCTGTTGACCTCAAACAAGTTACACCAGAAGAAAGAATTATTATCGAAAAAATGCTCGATAAATTTGATGACGATGAAGACGTTACTAACGTTTTTCATAATATGGCCGAATAAAATTACATTGCCAAACCAACTTTTTATACCCAAAATTTGGCAGTGAAATTTTTTTTTACTATCTTTGCACTGTTGAAAAACAAAATACCATATCAAACACTTGTTGTCTGATATTTCTAGCGAAAATAGCTCAGTTGGTAGAGCACAACCTTGCCAAGGTTGGGGTCGCGAGTTCGAGTCTCGTTTTTCGCTCTTCTTTAAACTAAAACCTATATAATCACACACGATTGTATAGGTTTTTTTTACCCCACAAACCCAACCAACCACAACTAGACTACGCCTCCGCGAGCCTAACTTCGGTAGCTATCAGCCAGCGAGCCAAAGGTGCCAACGGCACTCGAGTTTCCCCCCAGCGGAGGCTCGCAATACCAGATTGCCCACACTCCGCTGGCTTTGACTCATAAACGACATAATGCCAATCATCAGTCGAGAGCCGCCCCCACGGCTCAGACTGGTGCCAACGACACTAGAAATTAGCCTGCCGGGGGTCTCCACCTCGGCTCTCGAAGCCCAAATCGAAACAAAATGAGCGAACCCAGCCAACCAACCAAATTGCAGGCTATGCCCTGCGAGCCAAAGCCTCCCCTTGCGGAGGCGAGCAATACCAGATTGCTCAACACTCCACAGGCTTTGACTCAACCAACCAATAGCAACTTACAAAGCCGACAGGCAAT
>CAMQUV010000215.1 GCA_947037995.1 uncultured Rikenellaceae bacterium | reverse complement strand
TAGTCCTTATAGTGTATGAAACTGCGGTATGAGCCATCTTTTTGTTTGGCGAAATTAGGGTAGAGTGGTATGCAGATTGATTCGTTCTGTTTGAAATTACTCCAATCGTGGTGTAGGATAACATTTGAACTCTCTTTGCTAAGTCGGCATTTTGAGGCATCGTGGTGGTAAACATATAGTTTTGAGCGAGTTGAGTCGGTTACGACCTCCATAAAAGCGTTGCCAAAAGTGCATTTATCAACAGCCAAACGGCTTACTACCCATCGTAGTGATTGTCCGCGCTGGTTGCAGTGGTTGATGAAACTTTGTAGTTGAGGTTGGTCTATGTGGCAATTGAATCCGTTGCCTGCTATATAGTCCGATTTGTCGTTCAAAATCCGTCTATGTACTGTTGATAGGCGAGCCATATTTGACAGCTCGACAGGCATAAGGTTGTTTGCGCCCCAAGGCCAAGCCTCGCATTTTTTGCCTCGGGCGTGGTGGTTGTGAGTCGAGAAATTGAGTACCGAATCGGTAGGGGTCGGATTGCGTAGCATCTTTATTATTGGTTTCATTCTATTAGATTTTATATAGTGTAGTTGTTTTTTTTAGTAATAAAAAAAGGGCATAGCCAACGCGCTCCAACGTTTTTAGTGAAGATGAAGTGGGAATGGGCTACACCCTTAAATGATTAAGTGTTACGTAGTTATGCGGATAGTCTGTATGTTATTACATTGTTGGCGTGTTGTGCGCCACGATTATAAGTTCGGGCAGAAGATAGTCGGCAGCGGCAAGGAATGTTGCTCTCTGGCGATTTTCGAGCTCGTCAGGATTGTACCACATAGCCACCTCCGAGCCTGGCAAATCGCGAGTGTTAATCGCTAGGGTGATATTGCGGCGGTCGGTTAGAATTATGAAGCTACTTGGGCAGTCTGTCAGAGTTACAAGATGTTCGCTGATGCCCATATCTTCGACTGGAATGCCACGGAAAAGTAGTTGGCTAATGCCATCGATTCGTGCAGCGCGTGCTGTGTCGTTCGCTCCGCTATAAAGGCTCTGCTCGTAGTTTGCTATGATGTCCGACGTTGCAAAGAACACTAGGTTGCCCTCGTTTTTGAGTGCTTTAAGTTCTGGGCTTGCGCCGTCCAATAGCGATTTTAGTAGTTTTTCGCCATTCCCCTCGGTGGTCATTACTGGCATAGTAACCTTGGTGATTTGTTTTCCGAATGCGTCAACAACAACGTGTTTAATAATTCCGTCGAAAGTGCTGTAACCGCCTGTGCGTTCGGTATTTCCTGCCCAAAGTGTAACACGGAGACTCTCTTTGATATTGTTTTTGAAAATCTCAGTCTCGGCTTTTTCCAGCTCGGTGCCCGATAAATCGGTCATATTAATGTCGGCCGAGCAAGCTAGTTTTTCATACACCATCGAGAAATAATCTGCCGCCGAATAGCTCATCTCAGCTTTGAGTTTTTTAAGCTCCAAATGCTTTTGGAATTTCTCAGAGCTTGTCCCGCCCTGCCAACCTTTGGCGTAGGTTTTGATTACATCCTTGGGTGAACCCCAGAAATTCAAAGTCGTTGGCGTGGGCATATTATATAGTATGCGGATGCCTAGTTTGTCGGTTGCGGTGCCTTGGAGGATTGGGCGGAAAAATACGCTTGTTAGTTCTTCGCCTGTATATGTTTTTGGATTTGTTATGATTTTTGACATAGTATTTGTTGTTTTTTATTTGTTGTGTTATTGTTGAAAAAATTGAATGTTAGTATTGTTAATAACCTAGCGTTTTACTCCTATTACCACTGTAATTACACAGTTTTTTAGATTAGTAGGATTGTTAGTAACTATGTTAATAACTTTTTTTGTTGATTGTTTTTTGGGTGTAAGATGTGTTTAATGTGGTTAGGCGAAAAGTTCTACGTCGCGTTGATAAGAATTTTGGTTCGCTGTTAATTTAATGCTCGTGCAGACAGGGTCGGGGGTTGGCGCCGTGAGAGTAGGCTGAAAGTCCTGTTGCTCGGGCTTTTGAGTCTCTTGAGGTGGTTCAGGAGTGGTCTTTTGCGGGGCAGGTTCGATTGCCGAAATCGCTGGTGAAATTGCCTTTGGAGTTTCTGTGAGAGTAGGCTTTTCGGTCAGTTTTGCGGCAATTCTTGATGCTTGGCTCGGGTTGATTTCTGTGCAAAGTTCGGGGTTGATTACGTTGCGTAGAAAATTCTTTACCTTCTGCCCCAGCTCTTTTGTTTGCGAAACACTTTCGATAATGTCGATTAGTCCTATCTCCAGGGCTTCGTTAGGGTTGAGCCAACTTCCGTTGCCGTCTTCTAGCGTCATCAGATCCGTGCATTGCTCGGGAGTCATTGTGCTGTGGCGGCTATAGAGTTCGGCGATTCGTTGGTCGGTTTTTTCGAGCAGTTCGGCGGCGCGAAGTATCTGATTCTTATTTCCTGTAATATCCGTAACGGCACTATGGATTAGGTACAGGCTGTTTTCGCTCATATAGCGTTCGCCCTCAGAGGCTGCTTGTGCGATAATCGTTGCGGCGGAGGCCACATAGCCGTAGCAGTGCGTGGAAATTGGGATTTCGAGAGATTGGAGCGCTTCGTAAATCAACAGGGCGTCGTTTACGTTGCCTCCCATTGAACGGATGTTGACGCGGACAGATTCGGAGTTGATGGCTCTGATTTTTTCGAGCTTCTCGCTGAAACTATCGTATGTTGCCACCTTTTGACTGTCGGTCTCGAACTGCCAGTTCTCGGGGACGCCTATTTCACCCTCAATCTCTATGACTGCCTGCTTCGACTGGTTGGTGATGTGAATGTTTGATATGTGATTTCTCATTGTTTTTGTGTTGTTAAAATTTTGGGTTTCTAGTTCTGATTTAAGTCGCTGATGTACTGCGATATAATCTTGGCTGCCTGTTGGTCGGTGCGGAGTTTTTGAATGATGCGGAGCGAGCATTGGGCAAATTGTTCGTCGTTAATCTTGCCACAACGATATTCATTCATTAGGGCGCGGTATAATCTGATGTTATGCCTGACTTGTGTGGTAGGTATGCACGTAGTGCTCCTAAACCTACTGCAAATGTA
>CAMQUV010000214.1 GCA_947037995.1 uncultured Rikenellaceae bacterium | reverse complement strand
GCGGAAGCGTCTCGACTATCTCCGTGCATATCGTGTGCCACGACGTGCCTTGGAATTTCTTTGCGTTGATAACGTTCTCCGTGAATTGCTCTATATTGTTTTTGGTTTTGGCAAAGCTCATCTCTTGGAGCGAGTAGTCGCGCACAGCCACCTGTGTAATTTTCTCTACGCCCGGAAGTTCTATTGCATTACGCATAATTGAGGCGTGCGAGTATTGGAAACCTTCATACCTATCTCGTAGGTCCATATGTGCGTCAAGGTGTAGTATTCCAAATGATTCTTTCTCCGCGAGCGCTTTGATAAGTCCTAGCGGTGTGCTATGGTCACCACCAACTAGCGAAGGGGTTTTGCCCGCTTGGATAATTTGTTTTGCTTGGTTATATATCTCGTCATTGAGTAGTTGGCACGCTTCGTTTACGTTGTTGTATAGAGTCTCTCTCTCATCGTCTTCGAGCGTATTATGTTCGCTTTCGAGTTCTTGTATAATTAGTCTTGCTTTTTTGCGAACCTCTCTATTATGTTCATCGGCAAAGGTCAGGGGTTCGAGTGTAGCAATCCCTTTGTGCCACGCTTCGGGGTATTGGTCGTCGTAGATTTCGATTTGGGTAGAGGCGTGGAGTATTGCTTGGGGCCCTTTGGCCGTTCCGTCACCATAGGAAACAGTTACATCCCAGGGGACTGAGATGAGTTGCAATTGGCATTTTTCGGCCGCGAACGGGAAACCAAAGTAGGCTCCGTTTGCTACGCCAGCATCATCGGCGTTGAAATTATTTATATCTTCGACTGTAAGCATTTTGGGGTTTGGGGTATATATACTTGTTAGTTCTGTTGTAGGTTTTGCATATACTTGAGTATGTATTTTCCTAGTATGTCAAATTCGAGGTTTACGACACTCCCTATTTCAAAGTTTTTGAAGTTCGTATGTTCTATTGTGTAGGGAATAATTGCGACCTGAAACTCCCCTTTTTGCGAATTTACAACCGTAAGGCTTACTCCGTTTACTGCGATAGAGCCTTTGTCGACTGTTTGGTATTCGAGCATAGTGGGGTCGTAGCTGAAAGTGAAGTATGTGCTCCCCTCTTTCTGGTCGATAGCGGTTACTTTTGCCGTAGTATCAACGTGCCCTTGGACTATGTGTCCGTCGAGCAGGGCGTCCATTCTCATAGCTTTTTCGAGGTTGACGAGTTCGCCAACTTTTAGTAGCCCGAGGTTAGTTTTGATTATTGTCTCCTCAATGGCCGTAACAGTGTATGTATTATTATTAATCTCAACTACCGTAAGGCAGACACCATTATGTGCTATGCTCTGGTCGATTTTGAGTGTTTCGGCGATTGGGCACGACAGCGTGAAGTGGACGTTGGTTCCCTCTTTTTCGATTTTCTCAATGCGAGCTAGTGTTTCTACTATTCCTGAAAACATATTGTTTGCTTTGTTTAGGTATGATTAAGTTTTATTTTACCGTGCTCCCCTTGCGTCTCACGTTTTTCTTGTTATGCTTCTTTTGTTTGGTCTTCTTTGGTCTCTTCTTCTTTGGTCTCTGGGTTTATCTCTTCGACATATTCGACATAGTCGCCCAAATTTTTATCAATTTTCTGCGCAGGGTTTTCGTTGACCTCAACGGTTACGCTGCCCTCTTTTTGTTTTTTATTAGATTTCGTATTTCTACTATTTTGCTCGTTATATTGTCCCGCGAAGTTTTGTTCGTTAAACTTCCTTGCTTTGTTCATTATATAGATTGGAAGAAGCCATTTAAGGAGTTTTCCAAGCAGGTAGAACGACAGTACAATAATTATTATTGTCACCATAATTAAGTTTAGTTTTTATTAAGTATCTGGTATTTATTTTCGGTTAATAAAGAGGTACACTTTTGATTCGGTACCTTCTCTGAGTCGTTTAATGTTTTTTCGGTGCAGCACGATGATTCCCCCAGCAATAATGAATGAGAATAGAATCATTGAGAGTGATGTTTGGTCGTGTATGCCTAGCCCCTCTTTGAGGTGGAAAGTTTTAGAAATCATTGGTGTTAGTATCGTGAACACGGGCAGTAGTCCTGCGCCGACCATAGAGCCTAGCGAGACGTAGTGTTTCCACGCAAGTAGTGTGATAAACACGATAAGGCTAAGGATAATCGGGATGGGGGCGAACGCCAAAAGGCATCCTGTGATAGTTGCGACTCCTTTGCCTCCACGGAAGTGGGCGAACACGGGGAATATGTGTCCTATTATTACCGCTGCAATCAGTACTATACGTAGTATGATGAAGCTCTCGGAGAAACCGCCGAATATTTCGGGGAAGTTATGCTCCATAATTTTACTGAGCATAACGGCAGCGTAGCCTTTACCGCCGTCCATAAGGAATACGGGCAGAGCCGCTTTGCGCCCAAGTACTCGGAGCGTGTTGGTGGTGCCGGCGTTGTGAGAGCCGTGCTCGCGTACGTCGGTGCCGTAAAAAATTTTGCCTATCCAGACTGAACTAGGGATAGAACCTAACAGGTAGGCGGCCACTATAAGGGCGATATATAGAAGTATCATATTTGTCATAACGGGATTGCGGAAATAAAAAGTGTGATGAAATGGTTATTTCTGACAAAGATAAATCTTTTTTTATTATATTTGCTAAAGTATTATTATAAATATGGTTCCATTATGCTAACACATTAGGGCGAACCAAGCTAAATCCCCCCTCGAATATGGCTATTAACCTACAAATCCTTGAAACTGACAAAAACGAACAAATTAAACATTGGGTCTATATTGTGCTCGGCTCGCTTATTATGGCGGTCGGATTCTCGCTGTTTATTAGCCCATACAATATTGTCCCAGGAGGGGTCTACGGGATTGGTATCTCACTACACAAAGTATTTCCCGAAATACAAGTCGGTACTTTCGGCTGGATATTAGACGTACCACTGCTTATTACGTCGTTCTGGGTGTTTGGCGGAAGAGTCGGAGCTAAAACTATTACGGCCGCCTGCCTGATGCCCCTGTTTATGAATACGCCAGAGTGGTTGTGGGGACCTGTTAACCCAGTCACAAATTTTGTTGAGTCAATGAATCTTGGTGATGACCTTATT
>CAMQUV010000213.1 GCA_947037995.1 uncultured Rikenellaceae bacterium | reverse complement strand
AAACTTTCGGCGACGATGCAGTCACTGCCAGCGGCATACTAGGCATAACACTAACTAAGCGTGCCAATGGTGCTGCAGCATCAATACCGCTTGCCGGATTCCCGCACCACGCACTTGATGTCTATTTGCCCAAACTTGTGCAGGCAGGACAAAGAGTTGCTATTTGCGAACAGCTCGAAGACCCTAAGCTGGCTAAAGGAATTGTAAAACGCGGTGTCACAGAGCTTGTAACTCCGGGGGTTTCTTATAATGACAACGTACTCGAAAGACGTGAAAATACATTCCTAGCGGCGGTTTGCTATCGCAAAGAATCCACCGCCGGGCTAGCTTTGCTAGATGTATCAACGGGTGAGTTTTATGCCGCTGAGGGCAAATTGGATTATATTGAAAAAATATTATCTAATCTACCGCCAAAAGAGATGCTCTACAACCCAGACCAGGGACACATATACAGCGAGCACCTCAAAGACCAGTACTATAGCTACAAACTAGACCCTTGGGCGTGGAATACCCCGAGCAACAAAGAGAAGCTCGAAAGACATTTTGGTGTTCACTCACTGAAGGGCTACGGGCTCGACGACTCTGGGCTAGCTATAACAGCGGCAGGAGCAATACTCCACTACCTTGAATACACTCGCCATACTGACCTAAACCACGTCAGAACATTATCGCGACTGGACCCTGATAGTTTTGTATTGGTTGACAAATACACCACACGTAACCTTGAGCTTTTCGCACCGCTTAATCCAGATGGCGTGTCGCTATACGATGTATTGGATAAGACGCACACACCAACAGGAGCGCGTAACCTTCGCCGATGGATAGCACTTCCGTTACGCTCGGTTGACGATATAAACCAGCGACTAGATGCAGTCAGCATACTTTTAGAGAAATCGCAATTGCGTAGTAACATTGAGTTAGATTTAACGCAGGTGGGCGACCCCGAGCGTTTGGCTGGGAAAATTTCAGCGTCGCGAATTAATCCGCGTGAGATTATGCAACTGGCTCGTTCGTTAGAATCGATTAATTCTATAAAAAATCACATTACTGACGTCGAAACGCTCAAACCAATCTACAATGACATAGACCCTTGTGGTGAGCTTTATCATAAAATCAAGACTACTATAACCGAAAATCCGGCTATAATGGTTGGCAAAGGGGCTATTATTGCGTCGAATGTAAACGAAGAGCTCGACGAGTTGCGAGAACTTTCGCGCAATGGTAAAGAGTACCTTGTTGAGATAACGACTCGCGAGAGTACACGCACGGGTATATCTAGCCTTAAAATCGGGTATAACAACGTGTTTGGTTACTACATTGAAGTGCGAAACACGCATAAGGACAAGGTTCCAGAAGAGTGGATACGCAAGCAGACACTGGTAAATGCAGAGCGTTACATAACCGAGGAGCTCAAGGAGTACGAGGAGAAAATACTTGGTGCCGAGGAGAAAATAAGTCAAATCGAGACTGCAATTCTAACAGAGGTGGTAGATTATATGCGTGATTTCGTATCAAACATACTAACCACATCGGCTGCTATAGCCAAACTAGACACGCTTATAAGTTTTGCTAAGGTCAGTTTGGACAATAATTATTGCCGAGCAGAGCTTACCACCACAAACGTTATGAACGTAAAAGAGGGGCGCCACCCTGTTATCGAGCAGTGCCTACCACTAGGAGAGTCGTACATTCCAAATGACCTGTATCTTGACAGTGAAACTCAGCAGATAATCATAATTACGGGGCCAAATATGGCGGGAAAATCGGCTCTATTGAGGCAAACAGCGCTTATAACGCTAATGGCACAGATAGGTTGTTTCGTCCCTGCTAAAAGCGCATCTTTGGGTGTTGTTGATAGGATTTTTACGAGAGTCGGAGCATCGGACAACATATCAAAGGGCGAAAGTACATTTATGGTCGAAATGCTTGAATCGGCAAACATTTTAAATAATATAACGGAGCATTCATTGGTACTTCTCGATGAGATTGGTCGTGGCACGAGTACTTATGACGGCGTATCAATCGCGTGGGCTATGGTAGAATACCTCCATCATTTCCCGGGCGCCAGGACACTTTTCGCGACTCACTATCACGAGCTCAACGAGTTAGAGAATCAGTTTGACCGCATAAAGAATTACAACGTTGCGATTAAGGAGATAGAGGGTAAAATTATATTCTTGCGCAAGTTAGTTCAGGGAGGCACGGAGCATTCGTTTGGGATTCACGTTGCCAAGCTAGCTGGGATGCCCAAGGGTGTCATAGCCCGTTCGGAAGAGATATTGAAGCAGTTAGAAAAGAATCGTGATGGTGCTTCGGACAATCAATCGGACAATAAAAAAACTGTAAAGGGCAAAAAAGATATGCCCTCCCACCAACTAAGTTTCTTCCAGTTAGACGACCCAACAATTACGGCAATACGTAGTGAAATAGAGGCTTTAGAGATAGACGAACTAAGTCCACGCGATGCACTCGACAAGCTCTATGAAATTAAAAGGATGTGTGGAGCTAAAAAATAATTCACAAAAACTTTGTTTAATAAAAAAATTATAGTACTTTTGCAACCGCAATACGGTCTCGTAGCTCAGCTGGATAGAGCAACAGATTTCTAATCTGTCGGTCGTGGGTTCGAATCCCGCCGAGATCACGCATTTATAAAAGTGCACTCTGTTTCAACACGGAGTGCACTTTTTTTTTGATATCCATACCACACTCAACTTGACATAGGCGAAGCTAAAATACAGAAGGCCACGATTAAACATAAGGGCGCAAATTGCAGGCTTTGACTCCTAACTAAACAATTGAAATTAATAATCAGCGGCGGTGCTAACAGCACACGAGTTCTTCCCCTTGCGGAGGCGAACAATACTAGATTACCCTCGCCACATTCTTTGACTCAAACCAAACAGTAAACCTGAACTATAGTAATATGGAAAGGCGCAAGCCTATCAGTAGCGGCCTCCCCCAGCCGCACTGATAAATCAGCACGACAGGCCGCTTTTACCAATCAACTAATTACAACTTTCAAAGCCGACAGGCAATTAAAAGGGGTCTTTGACCCCCAGCGGCGGATTCCCCCCGCCGCCGCTGAACAAGTCAG
>CAMQUV010000212.1 GCA_947037995.1 uncultured Rikenellaceae bacterium | reverse complement strand
TTTTGGTTGTCCCACTGCCCATCATTCATTTCGGCAGTAGTTCCGCCACCTCCGTGCATAGAGATATACATTGCTCTACCGTCAGCAGGTTCATCGCCAAAGACTGTATAGTCGAATTTCATTGTGTAGTCACCATTTTTCAGTTCGCGGTTATCCCATTCTTCGCCATATTGAGTAAGGCTGTTTTGGTGTCTTTGCGCGATAAGTTGTTCGGTTGTTGATTTGGCCTCATCGGCTGTGAGCCCTGCGTTTGTATCACAAGAGGGTAGTGTAGCAGCTATTACAGCAAGTGCTATTATTGGTTTTATGTGTAGTTTCATTTTGTATATAATAATATTATTGCAATAGTGTTAGTTCGTTCTCTTTGTTTTTATCAGTTTTGAATGTTTGTTTTTTGTCGCCATACACAGCTGTAAATTCTTCGTTATCAGGAAGATATACAGTTAGGTAGTCGTTCATATCAGCGTTAGCGCTGCGTGTTTTGCCTGTGGCAACGACTTCGTTTTTGGCGTTAAGGATTTTGACATCAGCCTCGATTCTGTCCGCGCTAGTTTTAGCATCGCCACCATTTTTGATTACTCTGACAATAACTGCAACGCCCCCATTTTTTTGGGCTTCGGCAGCAGCTTGTTGTTCTTTGTGTAGTCTTATATATCTATCCGTTACGTTGATTCCCGGAACTGTTTTGTCTTTAAAGTCCCATACCATAGGGAAGTGTAGTTCGGTATCTGGTTTGAACGAAGTAGCATAGACTTGGTGTTCGGGTGCGGTGTTTCCTTCGAAAGCAGCGCATCTTTCGAGAAACCAGCTATAGTTGAGTTTCGCAGGGTAATATTCGGCAAAATACCAATTATTATCAATCCATACTTCGTTCCAGTTGTGGTTTCCTTCGCGTGTTAGCCACAGCGGAGTGCCGGCAATTCTTGATGGAATACCTACGGCTCTGAGTGCGTCAGTGAAAAGGATTGAAAGTCCTGAGCACGATGCCATATTGATTCTAATAGATTCAGATGGCGATTGATTCGCTTTGTCTCTTTTGGTGTTATACTCAACTTTCACTAGGTCTTTGAGGACTTTGTTGATAGTGTCAACAGCTTGAAACATATCTTTTGAGTTGGCTACTATTGGCGCGAGCATTTCGTAGAATTTTGGTCGCCAGTTTTCTCTGGTTTCGTCCATAGTAACGTATGGTAGAACGTCGTTGAGGAATATATCTTGTGGTACGTTTTTCGCCCAAGAGAACTGTTCGCGTGCTTTGTATGCGTATTCGACGTTTTGCTCAATCATATTGATTGAAAGAGTATCAAGGTCGTGTTGTGGCATATATGCGTATAGGAATGCGATACCTTCTCGTTGGTTTTCGGGAGTATTTGTAATAGATTCGTTGATTAGCTCGGCTCTTTGCGAGTCTAGTTGAGTAATACGATTTTCGAGAATTTGCGCCAATTCGGGTGATACGTTGTCGTAGGTTGTGCTACACGAAGCGAAAAGGGTTAAGGCGATTAGTAATAGGAGGTTTTTTTTCATTGAGTGTTTGAGTGAAAATAGGTAATAAGGGTAATTTAATTAGCAAATATAGACAATATAATGGCAATAAACAAAAAAGAAGTGGAAATCTATTTTGGTTGTTTTTTTGGCTATATTTGCACGTAAATAACCAATTGAAAAATGACCCAAGAAAACTACGTAGGGAATACACTGCACGAAAAAGAATTCGGAGAAAATAAAATCCCCTCACTCTTTAAAAAATACGCTGTCCCCGGAATTATCTCTATGCTATTCATTAGCGCGCAAATTATGATTGATGGACTTATCGTTAGTAATATGCTTGGGGCCACTGCACTCGCTGGTGTGAATATAGTCTCACCACTTTATAGCCTACTGATGGCTGTAATTATCGTAATCGGCATAGGAAGCCAAACTCTAGTGAGTATTGGTCAAGGCGAGGGTGATTATGTGAAATCGAAAAACGCTATGACTACTGGTATCGCTACGGTTACGGGAGTGTGTATATTACTCGGAATAGTACTTATAGCCTGGGACGAACCTATTGTTAAGGCGCTCGGAGCTAACGAGAACCTAGTGCCGTTTGCGAGTGATTATCTACGAGGGATTTTTGTGTTTATCGTAGGGATAGGTTATTCAATGTTTAATGACTATATGCTTCGCTCGCTCGGCAAACCCAGTGTTGCTATGCTCTTAATGTCTTCTGCTGTTATACTCAATACGCTTTTAAGTATCGTATTTATACAGTTTACTAATATGGGAGTTTATGGAGTAGGGCTTGCTACGACAATTGCCTTTTCTATATCAGGGCTTATATCTACACTTATTCTTGTTAGTGCTAGACGCAAAATAAGACTCTTTAGCGGAAAAGTCAAAACCAAAGTGCTTGCTGCGATTCTCTATAATGGGTCGTCGGAAGGAGTTAACGAGTTTGCTGCTGGTATTACCGTGTTCCTGTTTAATGTTACGCTGATGGAATATGTCGGACAACAGGGGGTAGAAGCATTCGCCGTGATTAATTATATTTACCTTATGGGAATCTGTCTGCTTATAGGCTCCTCTGATGCAATTATTCCTATTATGAGCTTTAACTATGGAGCCAAAAAATTTAACCGATGCCGTAAGCTTTTGCATTTTACAGCTGGGGTGAACTTAGCTGTCGGTCTCGTTATAGCGCTGATTCTATGGGTGTTTAATAAATCTATTATTAACGTATTTTTTGACGATGCCTCTGCCGATACAATGCTACTCGCTTCGAGTGGGGCAGTGGTCTATGCTATCGCTTTTCTGTTCAACGGCTTTAATATCCTCGCGTCGGGCTTCTTTACGGCCATTGCTGATGCGAAACGTTCTGTGATTATATCCTCATTAAGAGGATTTGTCATTATTGCCATTATGCTTTATGTTATTCCTCGGACAATTGGAGTTGATTATATTTGGTATGCCGTACCTATTGCCGAGGTTGTAACTCTAGTTATATCGTTCAGTCTCTATCGCAAACAGACGAGAAGATGGCGTGCCTAACAACGATAACAGGCTCGTTTACCCCATATCAATAAAATAATCACTATATTTGTAAAATAAATAAATTTAACCAACATCAATAAAAA
>CAMQUV010000211.1 GCA_947037995.1 uncultured Rikenellaceae bacterium | reverse complement strand
TACGAAACGACCTTAAAGGAGATGTCAAAATCCTTGAACAATCACAATTTAAAGCCATTGATAGCTCCGGAGTAATAACCAAAGGGGATAGAGTAAATAAAAGCTTTATATTTAGGGATAACATTAAAGTCACTTTCAACGAAAATAAAGATGTACTCGAAAAAGAAGCTTATGATAGCAACCGCAAACTAAGGACGAAGGACACTTATAAATATGATGGTAATAACAATCTATTAGAGTGGGTAGAGCTTGTTAAATCTGAAAAACCTGATAGAGGGTACAAGTACACGTATAAATTCAAGTATGACGACAGTAATAAGAAAATTAAGCAAGAAGAGTACCATACAGATAGCACCACAACTCTTTTTAAATACTCTATATACAAATACGACGACCAAGACAATCTAATTAAAGATATTACCTATCTAAGTGACACCGTTGGCGGCATGCGAATATATAAATATGACGAGCAAAGTAGAGTGATAGAAAATGTATATTACGATGATGACTGCAGCTTTATTTATCAAAAATTCACATATAAATATTATGATAACATGAATGATTGCACAACATTTACCCCACAAGGCGAATTACGTACCGTAACCTACACTTACGATAATAATAACAATATACTTGAAATGGATTATAATAATGTAGATGAAGATACACCAGGTCAAACAGTCAAATTCAAATATGACAAATATGACAATCTAATAGAATCAATAGAGTATAATGAAGCAGGAGAAATCACAGAAACCGAAACGCTCACCTACAAATACGACAAACACAATAATTGGGTAGAGCGGATTGAGTATCGAAACAAAATCCCGACATACATCACCACCCGTGAAATAACCTATTACTAAATACACTGCGCATGAAAACACTAAAAACAACCCTAATCGCACTACTAACCTTCATATCAGCAATAGCGTGCGCACAAAATGCAAACCAACCAACCACAATGGACCTGCTCACTGCAGTAAAATGGCAAGCGGTTTCTAAAGATGGAACACAACGAAATGAATATTACAACTTGTATGATCAACAAACAAGGACATCCATACTTTATTATCAAAATACAGAAACAACGTCACAAGGAAAATACTATTTGAGTAACAATATTGAATTATCATTTAACGAAACTAAAGTGGGAAAAGCTGTAAATGGAAAATACATCATTTCACTTATAACGGAAGGAGAAGAACCTATAGTAGCTGAAATAATGAAACTAACAAACAGCGTATTAATAATAAAAAGAAAAGCAAATGACGGGAAAATTGCGAATAACAGCAACAGCATGACATTCAAACCCGCACTAGACTAATAAACGTAAGATAAGACACTCCACATCTCCTCCCACAAAGTGGGAGGGACTTTTGTGCAACTTTCATAACTCCCAAACAACTATGAAAACACTAAAAACAACTCTACTACTAGTCCTGACCTCAATTATTATGATTGGGTGCGCAATCAACTCCACATCTAGTCTATATGGACGAGAAGCCTATAAACGAAAGCTTTATGGAGACGTTAAAATACTTGAAGAATCCAGATTTACTATTCTCAAAAAATATGATGCCAAAAAGCACGTCTTCAGTGGCCCGAAAATCTTCACTTACAATAAACATAAAGATTTAGTTGAAGTGAAATCGTATGATAGAGATGGGAGTTTATCTGGAACGCAGATATATATCTATGATGAAAACGGCAATGAGATAGAGTCTAAATGGGAGCATGTACCAAAAGCATCTGATAGCATAAGCTACGTTCCATCATCTATGACCAAAAGCATATACGATGCCGATAACAAAAATATTGAACAGTATCATTATGACATAGAAACTGATACCATTATTTCTGGTAGAAGCACTCTTGAATATGACCAAAATAACAATTTGATTAAGCAGACACATTATAGTGACAGCGTTATTGATGGCCTGCAAATATATAAATATGACGAGCAAAATAGAATTATTGAAGATGCTGCATATGCTAACGAAAAAAAGAGCTTTTTATACCAAAAATTCACATATAAATATTATGACAACAAGAGGGATGTCACAACATTTAACCCACGAGGCGAACTGCGCACAATAACCTACACCTATGATGATAACAACAATATTATAGAAATGTATATCAATTATACCTCTAAGGAAATACCTGATTTAACTTATAAATATAAATACGAAAAGTATAACAATCTAATAGAATCTATAAAATATGATGACGCAGGAGAAATCACAAACACCGAAACTCATTCCTACAAATACGATAAACACAATAATTGGATAGAGAAGATAGAGTATCAAAATAAAATCCCGACATACATCACCATCCGTGAAATAACCTATTACTAATGCACTGCGCATGAAAATACTAAAAACAACTCCACTGCTAGCCCTAACCTCAATTGTGATGATTGGCTGTGGAGCATGTTCAAGAATTAGCACATATGGAAAAGATGGAACTAGTTATAAACTAAAGCTTTACGGAGACATTAAAACACTTGAAGAATCGAGATTTACTATTCTCGAAAAATATGATGCCAAAAAGCACGTCTTCAGCGACCAAATACACAAACTAATTATGGAGCAAAATCTCAGTCTCATCCAATATCAGTGTGACACCAATTTTTAGTTCATATTTTTGTATGTAGAAAGTATTGAGACTCTCGCCATTTCCGTAACCCACAAAATAAAGGTATTGAATTTGACTTTTTTGTTTAAAATTCACTATCTTTGTTATATACCCCCTAAAAACTAAAATTAGATGAAACACACTCTATACTATTTTCTTCTCCTAATTATCCTTTTAGGATGTTCTACTGAAAAAGCCCATAATAACTATACGTTGACAGTAAATGTTGATAGCGCTATAAATATCAGTACAACTGCAATCACCAAAGTGGTCTTAAATAAAGATGGCAACCCTCTGTTTCTGGGTTATATATCAGGATTTACACCTGTGAACAGTGACGAAATAATTATTGCAACCCACGCAAAGCCGCTAATGAAATTTAATATCTATACAGGTAATATGCTATCCGAAGTGGGGCGAATTGGTAGGGCAGCAAATGAATATAGCGCACTATTTGTTATGTGGATTGAACA
>CAMQUV010000210.1 GCA_947037995.1 uncultured Rikenellaceae bacterium | reverse complement strand
CACTTGTGATAGTGATTGTAGCTTCACGTGGGTCGAAAGTTGTGTTTTCTTTAACCGTAAACGTTAGTGTTGTGTTAGAGATTCCTTTTACTGCTGGCGCGGTTACAACAGTAATCCAATCAGGAAGTGCCCCCACGGTTGGCGTGCCAGTATTCTCAGCGGTAGTGATTACAAATGTGTTTTCGGTTGCAGGCAACACATCTTTCGGCGCGCCAGTGAAACTGAACGAGTCAATTTGCGATTGCGTAACCGTGATAGCCTGTTCAACTCCTTCGGAAACGATTGTCACAACTGCCGAGCGGCTGTCGTAAGTTTCATTTTTCGCCGCTGTGATAGTCATAGTTGCAGATTCTCCGGCAACGCCACTAGCAGGCGTAACGGTACACCAAGTTTTGCCTGCTTCAACGCCCGCTGCCCACGCTTTCGTAGAGCTAAACGTGATTGTTTCAGCTCCGGCTTCGGATGTAAGGGTCAGCGCTGGAATTGCGTCGCCCGGGAATGCTATCGCCGCAG
Source organism: uncultured Rikenellaceae bacterium (assembly GCA_947037995.1). Classification (GTDB taxonomy): domain Bacteria; phylum Bacteroidota; class Bacteroidia; order Bacteroidales; family Rikenellaceae; genus Mucinivorans. The sequence continues at coordinate 2,629 of CAMQUV010000210.1, read as the reverse complement.
TGACAACTGCAGGGGTTTCTTTTTCGTCACAGCTTTGCAGAGCGAAGATTGGTAGGAAAAGCAGAATGCTTAGCAGTAGTTTTTTCATTGTTTTGAAATTGTTTAATTATTTTTTAGTTTTTGTTTTGTATTACTTTCGTGAGTGAGATATCGACATTTTGCGAAACTCTTTCATCAGTTTTTCTGTTTCCAAAGAGGCTTTACGTGAACGAACGCCGGCAGCGTTGTTTCCTTTTTCAGCTTGGAGCTGTGAGTCTGTGTTGAATGCTTCGATCGAAGCGGCGATTTTTTCTAGTAATTCTTTCATTGTTTTTTTTTATTGTTAATTGAACTTTAATTTGTCTATTTTTCTTTCAAGTCGCTTCTCGAGCGTTTGGCATATTAATATGTTTTCGCTGTATTCGACTTTACACAAAAATCGGAGGCTAAAAATACCCGATATGCGCCCTCTAATATATGCCGTGAATTTGGGTCTGAGGGCTTGTAGCCCACTTTTTTTATGTAAAGCTACAATAAAAAAAAGCGTAATAAAACAAGCTAAGGCTCTTTATTTGCGGAATTGTTGTTTTAGGCAAAGATTGTCGTTTTGGTCAATGGAAATTGCTGTTTCCGTCAAAAAAATTGCTGTTTTAGGTGTTTTGTTTTCCATAATTTGGCGGCGGCATCATTTTTTTTGTTTTAGAGATTAAATTTTAATTATCTTTGAACTTTAATTTTAATGTAAAATTTATGGAACTAATAATATATAAACACGTCTTGTTTGCATCATTTGTAGTGATGTATATATTTGGCGTTTTTCCGTTCTTAACTCTAATCCCGACTAAAGAAGAGTATAAAAGCTATAACATTGCACGCAAAGTATTCGGAGCTGCAATGATTATATGGGCATCATATATTGCATTTCAATGGTGTTTTAATTTCAGAATATATGATGTGCTGCTGGCTTCGACAATGAATCTCTCCTCATATTATTTGAATGGTATGCTCCTGGAACTTGCATTCTCATCGCTACTCAATGGGTATAACCCTGTCAGTAAACGAGTGAAAAATATTATTATTGAAACCATTATATTCAATGCTGTAATATTTTCAAACTACTTTTTTGTGCCATCATCGAGGCAAAGCGTAGCAATAATTGTCATAGCAGTGGCATTTGTTATAAGAATAACCTTCCTGTCGATTCACTTTGTTAAGACGTATAGAAGGGCGCTCAAAAAAGGGGATAACTACTACTCGGATAATGTGGACGTATTCGTAAAATGGATGCCAAAAAGTGCATTCCTAGTTATTTTGCTCGGCTTTTGTGGCTCGGTTCTCTCTTTTGCATCAATTACTGCAATTGCAATATATATGTTTTTTGGATTAGTGCTTTTTATTTACATATTTATCTCTTTTCATAACTATATGATAAATATTGTAAGAATGAAAGAAGTGATGCAAATTGACCAACTAGCGCCAACAAATGAAAATACTCCTAAATTTGCTGCCGAAGAAAGGCTGAATGATACAAAAATGGATAAACTCATTACTCAGTGGATTGCGACAAAAGGCTTTGTGAAAAAAGGGCTGACCATCGAAGAACTCGCGGTCGAACTTGATAGCAATAGAACCTATATCTCTGCCTATATTAATTCTACCTACGATTTGTCATTTCGCGAATGGATAGCCCATAAACGTATCGAGTACTCTAAAGAATTACTATGCGAAACAACTAATAAAGAGCTGAGATTGAACGAAATCGCGAACCTGGTGGGATACTCGTCTACCGCTTTTAATGCAGTCTTCGTAAAATTGACTAAGATGACCCCATCTAAGTGGCGTAGTACGAATTGGCAAAATTAGTGTTTGCTTTCTTAGGTGTCACAACAATATTTGTAAGGCTTGTGCTGATACTCAAATAGTTAATAACTTATTAAGAGGCGACTAGGTACTTGCGTTTGAAAATAACAAAATGCTTTGATGCCTGTAAAACAAAAAAAAAGGATTCACAGATAGCTGTGAATCCTTTTTAATAGGTGATTGTTCGTTACTTAAGATTATCCTCTATAGCAGCGAGGTTTCAATCTCGCTAGGTCGGTGGTGTGTGTTAAAACATTATCGTACTGTAAGAGCTGTTTCAGTAGGGCTGTAAATAAACTTCTTTGCATCGTTTGCTTCCTTTTGCGCCTGTGTTAGGAAGATTGTCGTCAATAGGTTATTCCCCTCAGCGTCATTCATTGGGTCGCATTTTAAGCCTGTCAACTGAGTGCTGTTCGATAGATCAAGAGCGGTTAGTTGATTGTTATAGCACTCTAACCATTTCAACTTAGTGTTTTTGGATACATCAATAGTGGTTAGCTGATTCTCGTGGCACTTTAAGTCTGTCAACTTAGTGTTGTTCGATAGATCAAGAGCGGTTAGCTTATTTTGTTGGCAATCTAATAATGTCAACTGCGTGTTGTTCGATAGATCAAGAGCGGTTAGCTTATTTCCATAGCAAATTAAGCCTGTCAACTGAGTGTTGCTCGACAAATTAAGAGTCTTTAGCTGATTAGTATAGCAAATTAAGCCTGTCAACTGAGTGCTGTTCGATACATCAAGAGCGGTTAGTTGATTGTTATAGCACTCTAACCATTTCAACTTAGTGTTT
>CAMQUV010000209.1 GCA_947037995.1 uncultured Rikenellaceae bacterium | reverse complement strand
ATTGGGAACAACGATATGCAGGTTATTATCAGTACGGGCACAAGCACAGCAACAATAATTTGCCCTTTTATGCCGTGAACCACATTATGTTTATTTTTTTTGAATTCATTAAGATTAGTAAAAATTATCACCACCGAGAGTAGCGCCATCACACCCACAAAAATTAAATTGAATATAGGGTTATGCCATAGTATAGCAAGTATTAACAGAATAGCAATCGGAATAGTAAGCCAAGCCGCTTCGGTAACAAGTTTATCACTAGGAATCGTAATGATTTTGATATTGTAGAAATACAGCGGCAGGAACGCAGACAATTCACCAACAGCAACAACTCGTGCAATAATTTGCGACGTCTGACTTCTCGCCTCACTCATCACACCAACACTGATTGCCAGGATGGCAGCCGTGACATAAAACAGGTATAATATAGTTCGGTGTTTAACTGATGTAGTTTTGGGGCTCATCATAGCAATTACCAGCCATATAAGTGCCAGTATTAGCGGTAGATTTATGATAATAGTTTCATACATAATCTTTAATAATTAGTAAAGTTTCGTCAATTGGTAATATTATATTATATAATTAAATTTTAGCGTACAGCCCACCTTTGAGTGTAGTAATGAGTCCATTAATCTCGAGCATCGAGAGCGTTCTGCAGGTTTCCGCAATATTTTTTTGCCAGCAATCCGCCGCCAGTTCAAGCGAGAAGTCATATTCGGGCAACTTCCCAATCGCTTCGATAAGATTAGGAGGCAGTACATCAATTTTAGGGCTTATTTTTTGCTCCACGTCCCATTTCATAACATTAGTAATGTCGTCGAATGACTGCAATATATGCGCTTTGTTCTGTTTTGCCAGTGTAATATTTCCTTCGAAAGCCTCTGAATTATCTCCCAGCGGTACGAACACCTCTCTATCGTAGTTAAACGCTAGGTTTGCCGTTGCCATTGAGCCTCCTCGAGCAGAGCTTTGCACCATAATAGTAGCTTGGCTCAGTCCAGCAATAATTCTGTTTCTAATAAGAAAACTAGCCCCCACAATAGCAGCACCAGGCGGCATTTCGGAAATAATTGCTCCTCCGGCATCGAGTATTTGTCTTGCCACGTGATACTGGCTTCTCGGTACAATATCGTCTACCCACCCAGCCATCACCGCCACAGTAGGGATTTTATTTTTGATAGATTCTAGGTGTGCGTGTTTATCGACCCCAAGTGCGAGTCCGCTAACCGTATAAATATTTTTCACCTGCGCGAGTTCCTGCACAATTTGCTTACAGATATTGGCACCAACGCTTGATATTCCTCTTGTGCCAACAATTGCGACAGTTGGCGCGTTATTAAAGTTCAGGTTCCCTCTGACATAAAGCACAGTAGGTGCATCGGGTATTTGGTTGAGTAGTATTGGGTATCTAGGGTTATCGCGAGTAAGGATAGCGATATTATTTTTTTCGCATTGCTCTACGATGTTGGATGCTCTTTCAACTGCGGCATTTTTCTGAAAGATTATTTGCGCCAGTATATTTTGATTAAGTTGTTTTTCTACACCTATTTCCCTGGTAGTCTCGAGTGCTTTTTTGGCAGAGCCATACAGTTCTGTAATTTTCGCTGCATTTACAGCTCCAATCCCAGTAACAAGAGTTAGTGCGATATCATAAATAAGACTCATAGGAATATACGTTTTAGAAAATGTTTAATCCTGCAGAAAGAATTCCACCGAGGTAACGACTCTAAGTGTTTTTATGTGCGGTGTATTCTCATCTCTTGGTGTGATAGAAAGTTGCCCTTGCGAGGCTGTTTTGATTTTCCCAATTTGCGACTCTGAGTCATCCGCAAATTTCTGCGCTGACATTCTAGCATTTTGCGTAGCCTGTTGAATCATCATCGGTTTGACGTCTTGCAGCGCGTTGAACGAGTATTTGACAGGAAATTCCCATTTAGAGGATGTGATAAAGATGTTCTGTTTGAGCAACACCATTTGTTTTGCGATTAATTGTCGAACGGTGTCAACTTTATCGGTACTAATGGTAATAACTTGCGTTACTTTGTATCTGAATGAAGCTTTGTCGCCACTATAGTTATTGGCGTCTCTATCTTCGATAAGGATATTATTGACCGATATTTCGCTTTTATCTACCCCACCTTTTTGTAGGAAATTTAGAATTATATTGTTTTTGTTCTCGATAGATGCATAGATAGTCTGCAACGAGTTCGAGAGTTCTGTGTGCGCTAGAGGCCATACAACGTGGTCGGCCGGTCTTTCAATTTCGCATAGCCCTTTGACGTAAACTGTTCTGACTGGAGCACCAATTTTAGAAACAGAAACTCCAAGAATGATAGCAGCGATGCAAATCGCCACTGAAAATATACAGACGGGCCATAATTTAGCGTATTTCATAGATTATTAAGGGTTTAAGGGGTTCTTTTGTTTATTTAACAAATGTAATGAAAAAAAAAACAATTACCAAAAATTAATACAAATTAACAATTTAAGCCTGGAAATTCAGTCCTATTTCATCTTTCGAATTTGTTAATTTGTACATTTTATACAAATTAACAATCGACTTATACTCAGTAAGATACACTACCTTTTTGAGTAAATCCCATAAAATAAAATTAACAATATGACTGCTCCAGACCATATCCCAATCGCAACTTCGTACGAAAAAATACTCATTAGATTGGAGAGCGATGTTTTACTCCCCGTGAGAAGGAAAAATAGGTATGTTATTCCATTAAATAACATATGAATTCCGATAACCGTCGACAAGGATTTGTACTTATCGTAAATCATCCCAATCATAATTTGGGTCAGTAATATGGTTATGAAAAGACTCGCCGATAGATTAAAGACAAGGTAAATGCAAGCCGTAATAGATATGGCAAGCCATTTTGGGTAGATTCTAGTTAAGTTATTTTGGAGCATTCCCCTGAAAAACCACTCCTGACACACGGGCGTAATAATAACAAAAGTCGCCATCGCATAAGCCCCGTTGACACTAAACATATTTTCGAAATACGGAGTAATACTAAAGAAAAAGTCCGGAATATACCTCTCAACAGGCATAGCCGTGATTTGCGCTGCTGCCAGCATAATCGCACCCGACAACAATATCGCAGGGTTAAATCGGCTAATTTTTGGAATAGGACTCTCAATATGGAACGTTGAGCGCCTTGAAAAGATAGCCACCAAC
>CAMQUV010000208.1 GCA_947037995.1 uncultured Rikenellaceae bacterium | reverse complement strand
AGCGTGCCGACGGGCAATCTTCAAGTGGCGTTGCCACCGGCTGGGGCATATCCTGCAATATTCTTAGCCACCGCCTATGCAAATTGTTTCGACACCCCGTAAAGCAATTAAAAGGCTTTAGAAATCAATAAATTCTTATTAGTTTATTGCTTCAGAATCAATCACTTCATAGGCTTTCAACATAGTATTATCCAGCGGTTTGATGTAATGATAGAAAGCATTTTCTTGCAGTTGGGTATTTTGTCCGATATACGCTTTAAGTTGTATTGTGACATACAGTTTACTTTTAACAAGTTCGGAAGAATTAGGTCTCACCCCTTTTCTATCTGCCCACGCAACAAAATCCATATACAAATTATGCTGTTCAATTAGTTTGTCAAACTGGGTGAATGTTGTGATATTATTAATTTCTTTTCTATTTGAGTCGGTAAATTTAGAAGCGTACAAGAAAATAAGATTATTTTCGACTAATTTTCTAAAATAAGGGTTTACCGCCGTAGTATCCATAGGCACAAACACATCGGGGTAAATACCTCCGCCGCCATACAGTATATCGCCATTGGCTGTGATAACTTGTTTTGTAGAGTCAACCCTAACACTATCAGCATTAAGAAATTCATTATGTTTCATTCTTTCGTACAATTCAAGTTGATAATCTTTCTTATCATTCTTCTCATACGGTTTCTGTATCGAACGTCCAAGTGGTGTGTAATATTTTGCGATAGTAATTCGCGCTGCTGACCCATCGGCATATTCGAATTGTTCTTGGATTAACCCTTTACCAAAGCTACGAAGCCCTACAATAGTAGCTCTATCGTTATCTTGGAGTGCTCCTGCCAAAATCTCTGAGGCCGATGCCGACTCAGGGTTAATTAGTATCACAAGGGGGAGGTTCTTAAAATGCCCTCGGCCGTTCGATTTATGTTCAACACGTGGGCTTTTCAACCCCTCGGTATAGACAATCCCATCCCCACTCTCAAGGAATTCATTAGTAATATAAATAGCTTGGTCAAGGAATCCTCCACCATTATTACGCAAATCTATGACCAATTTCTCCATTCCAGCCTTTTCAAGTTTGTTAAGCGCATTCATCATCTCGCTATATGTGGTTGCAGCAAATCTCGAAATCTTGAGGTATCCAGTGTTTTCGTGGTCTACAAATGCCGCCTCAACACTTCTCATAGGTATCTCGCCACGTGTAATTTCAAAATCAATCAACTTTTTATTACCTCCTCTTTTAATGCCAATAATTACTTTCGACCCTCTTTCGCCTCGTAACATTTTAACTACACTATCCGTGTGCATTTTTTGCCCTGCAATCGTTTTTCCATCGACTTTGATAATCATATCTCCAGCTGCAACACCCGCTTTGTAACAGGGGCCTCCACCGATTACATTAGATATTTTGACAGTATCGGTAAGCATATTAAACATAACTCCAATTCCATCAAATTTCCCGTTCATAGTTTCATTCATTGAGGCAAAATCCTTTTTAGGGATGTAGGCCGAATGTGGGTCGAGCGTTTCAAGAATAGATGGTATCACCTCTTCGTAGATAGAGTCAAGGTGCAGTGTGTCAACGTATTTGGTCTGAAGTTGCGAAAGGGTATAGAGAAGTTTATCGCCCTCTATGGTATTGTTATTTTGGTAGTTTGAGAACGAGCGTTGATATAAGACGCCAATTATTATTCCTATGGTAGTAGCGATTATTGCGCAGAGAAGAATTGTGAATGAAAATTTAAATTTTGACATAAAAAAGATTGGTTTTACATAAAGTTGGATTGCACGAAAAAGCCCCTAATAGGCGACAAATGCACAAAGATTTTTCAAATATAGTAAAAAATATGCTATTTTTGCATCAAAACCACTATTTATGACTCCAAAAATATCAATTATAACTGTCGTTCGCAATAACGCGGAATCTCTTAAAGAGACCTTAAAGGCTTTAATATCACTCAATTACGCATATAAAGAGCTCATTGTAATCGATGGTAATTCGACAGATGATACGCCAAGCATCATTGCAGAGTTTGCTCACAACATTTCGTATTGGATAAGCGAGCCCGACAAGGGTATATACGACGCAATGAACAAAGGATTGCGCGCAGCAACTGGTGAATACGTGTGGTTTATGAATGCAGGTGATTTGCCTTATTCCGACGATGTATTGAATCAAGTTTTCTATCCGAGTGAGAATTATGCCGATATTTATTACGGCGAGGCTATGATTGTTTCGGCCGAGGGGCGCGAACTCGGACTTAGGCGCAAGAGGATTCCGAGAAAATTAACGCAAAAAAGTTTTCTGCGTGGGATGACAATCTGCCATCAGTCTATATTTATCAAAAGAAGTATAGCTCCTATGTACAACCTAGATTTGCGCTATGTGTCAGATATAGAGTGGGTTATAGAGTCCATTAAGGGTTCTGGGTCGACCTCAAAAAGCAGCGCTATAATATGTAAATTTAGCGAGGGAGGGTTCTCGAGTGCAAACAAATGGGCAAGCCTAAAGGAGCGTTTTAACGTAATGCGCAAACATTATGGATTAACCAGAACGCTATGGGCACACGCAAAGTTCACTACACAGGCAGTGTTCAAAAGAGGATACAGAAAAGCTAAATAAAACTAGTAAGCGTACTGATACTGTGTAGAGGGGTACTCCACGATTATCGTATTTGCACCCGATTTGTGGTTGTAAGTGTGACGAATTATACAGTCTTCCGCCTCGTTATCGCTACAGATGTAGGTTTTTTCAGTAATACTTCCAGACTCTTTTGTAGTATTTTTACTCATAATCTGAAAAATGTACGAGTCGTCTGAAATGACCTCAATATACTCACCCTCAGCATTTATCTCAATTGTACTCACCGTATTGGGGCGCACGCTCCACTCACTCCATTTACCCGTATCAAGCAAGGTGCGAGTAGACGATTGTTTTATTTTATATGTAGCGCAAAATACAGTAGAAATCGTAATAAGTACTAAAATGATGGTTGCAAAAGCTTTTTTCATTGAATTGATGTTTAATTATATTTTTGCAAATATAAACTTTTTTTATGTAAAATGCTACGTTTGTGCGATGTTGTAGGGGTTTTATTTTAAACCATAAGATTTCCCTGTCTCAGGCTTTGACTCAAACCAAACAGTAAACCTAAACGTTAGTAATATGGAAAGGCGCGAGCCTATCAGTAGCGG
>CAMQUV010000207.1 GCA_947037995.1 uncultured Rikenellaceae bacterium | reverse complement strand
ATAAATCCAAGGATATAGTCTCTAAATTCATCGGCATCCATTTTGCCTCTAAGTGTGTTGGCTATCTTCCAGAGTTGCTGCTCTAGCTTTCGTTTTTGGTCTTCTGACATAGTTTTATCTTTATTTGATTCGGCGCTTATCACCCAATAACTGCGTATGGTGAGGGCATATAAGCCCTAAAGTTAATAAATAAAGCATAAAAGACAAAAATTAGGGTGTAATTTGCTCAGCTTCATTCAGTAAATCTTGTGACTCTTGTTCCTTTCGCTCTGCGCGCTCCAATAGTTCTGCTCGCTCTTGAATACTTCGTTCGGCAGCTATTACATCCTTCGTTATTTTATCTTGTGAAAGTTTATCGGGGTTGTACGTGAAAATATCCTCCAGACTATCCAACCTGCTAGCACGTATACCACCTTCAAGCTTGATCAACCGATATTTAATGTCATTATCTTCCAATTTTAGGTTGTCGGAATACTGCGACACATTAAACGAAAGGGAAATTATAAACATTAAACCCAGAGCCAAAAGGGATATAAGAGGTTTAAATGTATTTTTATCAACTTGATGTATCGTGATTTGAGGCTTACTAACAACCTCCATTATTTGTGTGTAATTCTGGTCGATTTTATGCTCTATTTTCGATAAATCGACATTGATAATTGGTTGCGCAGGTTCGTTAGAAGTTTCGTTTTTAAGCTCTGCAAATTTCGTCTCAATTAGTTGTTTTGTCTCTTCGAATAGCTCGTAAATGTTGTTGTTTTCCATAGTTTTTTAGTTTAAATGTTTAGTGAATTATAATAGTCTTTGCGGATCTCTTCCTCATCTCGGTCGTCGTCCTTCTCTTTTTGTTGATTCGTTGGATTGGGGATAAAATGTTGCGACCCAAATATATTTGGGAGATTTGCGGAGTGGGATTTTCTTATCTCTTTGGGCTGTTTTGATTGGGTCGGATTAAGTTTCCTGAGACGTGAATTTAGTTTATTGTAACTCAATGATTTGTCTATTTTCGAACCGTTAAAAGTGTACCCATTTTTCGAAAAACGAATGCCCTGTGCTTCGTCTGATCCACTTCGTATTTTAAACTCAATAGCAATACCTTTTGAGTTCAATTGTTGCTCGAAACTTGCCCAATTCTTGCAAGTCGGGAGGATTTCTTGGATAGCATCGTATATCTCATATTTAGTTTTGTCGGGCTCTCTCAGCCTATGCCGTTTTACGTTAAGTTTGTTTTCGGCAAAATATAAATTGTGCGATTTGGTCAGCTCTTTACATATCTTTTCACTCCTAAAACGGTCATTTCTATCGCTAATTGTCACCCCATTGTTATTCACACGATTAAACACGATATGCAGGTGCGGATGCTCCTTGTCATTATGACGAGCGATAATATATTGCGTATCCTTGATGCCCATTTTCTGCATATAGCTTTGCGCTATATCGGTCATTAGTTTATTTGTTAACCGGTGCGCATCGTTTTTAGAAAAGTCGAGCGAGATATGCCCAACAGGCTTAGACACCCTAGTATTAAGTTCCGCTTGGAGATTGAAACTATGTGCTATTGTCTCAATCTTATTGATTCTAACGCCGTCCGAATCGAGTATCTCGGCAGACTTATCGGGGTTAAGTATGTATTTTACAGCACCGGCAAAACAGCTTCCTTTTGTAATTTTTGCTATCATATTTTAGATGTTATTTAGTAGGTTATCAATGTCATTTGCAATATGCAGATATTCAGTGCGAGCATCATTGTAGCCGACTGAATTTGCCTTTTTCGCTATCTGATTTAGGTTGTTTGCCATTCCAGATAGTTTGCGTATGCAGTCGAGCATTTCGGGCGTGATACGGGATTTTACTATGCCATTAATTGCCATCTGCCTAACGTACTCAGTTTTTGTCAGACCTGCTTTTTTAGCGTTAAATTTAATTGTATAAAAATCTTCGGTTTTGAGTTTTATAGCTATTCGGTATGTTAATTTTTGGGAGGGCGATTTCATGGGGCGACCTCTTTTGTTATGATTATTCATTGTGAAATTATTAATTATTTTTGTGAGACCATCGGGATAAGTTTTAGTTACTAAAACAGGGTTATGGGGCACCCATAACATAAACTTGCTAACACTAATTTCCCTTTTGTTTATAATTTGATTTTACTGTCAATTAGATACTCATTTAGGTCTTTGTAATTACGGTAAAACTCCGAATGGTCGATTGTTTCTACTCCTAATCTTTTGACCGTTTCAAGCGTTCGTTTGCCCGAATTGTCATTGTCCAAAAAGCAGTGAATCGTCTTGTGAGTTTGCAAAAATTGTTCAGCGTGTTTAATGTTATGAACCGAATTCAAGACAATAATATTCACGGTCAATTTGGAAATATTCTTTAGCGTGCAATAAGCGAGCATATCCATAAATCCCTCGAAAAGTAGACAGCTAGTCGAATCATTGTCAATAGTTTTTATCCCTTTTGGTGACACTCCGCCCTTGAAATATTCGTTGCGAAGTTCCCAACCACCAGCATCACTCTGAAACCCAATAGCGTAAAATGGCTTTCCGTTGATTGTGTAATGTACCTCACTACAAAACGCTTTGGCGATGTCAATATTAATATGCCGTTTGAACTGAATATAGTTCAATAGATTATTGTTTTGAAGTGGCTTGATAGATGTAGTTTCGATTGAACTTTGGTTGTAGTTCGGAGTTGTTGGCCGATGAAATGAAAAAGAGGTTTGATTTTCCAGTTTCGACATAGCTTCAGCTAGTGTGCATTGTTCTAATTGCATTACGAGGTCTATGATTGAGCCGCCTTTGCCGAGTCCGAAGTCATACCATAGATTTTTGGAGTAATCGACTTTGAAGCTAGGTTCTTTTTCATTTCTCAGGGGAGAGTTGAACATGCCGTATGTAGGGCGTTCGATGGTAGGGTATATCTCACGATCAGCGAGGTATTCTTTGATGTTTATTTCTTTAATATTTTTCATTATTGTTTTTTGTTTAAAAAAACCAACCTTACTACGTTACTACACATAGCTAACACGCTATATTGCTGTTGATTACGTATCATTTAGACTACTTTTGACAAGACACAGCTATCGCAAGCTAACTCATTTTGGCTGAGTCAGTTACATCTGTTATAGTAACGTAGTAAGGAGATTTAGGTTAAAGTAGAGACTTTTATATCTCTTCGATTATCCACCCATAAACTGGATGG
>CAMQUV010000206.1 GCA_947037995.1 uncultured Rikenellaceae bacterium | reverse complement strand
CATCGCACTTCTCGTGGAGAGCTAACAACAGCTCTGTCTATAAAGCATTCACACACCAGCACCTTCGTGAGGTAAACCAAATGATTCAACGCAATGGAAACCCCCAAGTTGAGGTGAATTTCATACCTTATAGAGGCGACTTTACTCGTGGAATTATTGCCAATTGCTATACCAAATTCAATGGAACAATTGAGGAGGCATATAAAATCTATAACGATTTCTATGCCGATGCCAATTTTACCCACGTTAGCCCAACAGCCGTATCGCTCAAACAAGTAGTGAATACTAATAAATGCCTCGTATCGCTCGAGCTTCACGAAGGTAAACTACTGATTACTAGCGTTATCGACAATCTGTTGAAAGGCGCTTCGGGACAAGCGGTCGAAAATATGAACCTAATCTTTTCGCTCGACCCCAAAGCGGGTCTCAAGCTGAAACCACAAGGATTTTAAACTGAAAAAACAACAAAACTATATGAAAATATTTGACGTCTACCCAATCTACGACATCGAGATAGCTCGTGCAAATGGTAGCGACCTATGGGACGAAAAAGGAAATCACTACCTTGATATGTATGGCGGACACGCCGTAATATCAATCGGACACACTAACCCTCACTACGTAAAAACAATAACTGAGCAGTTGGCAAATATAGGCTTCTACTCAAACTCTATCAAAATACCAGCGCAGCAACAGCTTGCTAATCTGCTTGGCGAAATTTCGGGTAAAAACGATTTTCAACTATTTCTGTGCAACTCGGGAGCCGAGGCTAACGAAAATGCGCTCAAACTAGCGTCGTTCCATACGGGACGCAAAAAAATAGTCTCATTCAAAGGTGGATTCCACGGAAGAACATCTCTGGCTGTTGCTACTACCGATATTCCAAATATCGTTGCCCCAGTTAACCAAACAGACAACGTAGTGTTCCTTCCATTCAATGATGCCGATGCGCTCAAAGAATATTTTGCTAAAGAGGGGCAAAATGTAGCCGCGGTAATTATCGAAGCTATACAAGGAGTCGGCGGAATACAAGTCGCTACGAATGAATTTCTAACCCTCATCAGAGAACTTTGCGACAAAAATAACGCAGTTATGATAGCCGACGAAGTGCAGTGTGGATGCGGACGTACGGGCAAATATTTTGCCTTGGACCATAGTGGTGTGCAGGCAGATATATATAGTATGGCAAAAGGAATCGCTAACGGATTTCCTGTTGGCGCAATAATGATTTCACCCAAAATCGAGCCTAAACACGGAATGCTCGGAACAACGTTCGGAGGAAACCACCTTGCTGTTGCTGCGGCAATTGCCGTTGCAGAGGTTATTAAAAATGAAAATCTTATGCTCAATGCCAATGAGATGGGCGAATATATTATAAGTGAACTCAAAGATGTGCAAGGAATCGCCGAAATACGTGGAACAGGACTTATGCTTGGCATTGACCTCGAGACTAACGCGGCGCCATTTAGAAAACAACTCATAGAAAAACATAAAATATTTGTTGGCTCGGCATCCACCCCACAAACCTTTAGATTACTACCCACGCTCAACATAACTAAAGAGCAAATCGACGTTACTATTGCAGCTATAAAAGATTTACTCAAAGAAATCTAACCTAGTCTATACCTGAATATATTGAAACTAGAGCCGCAAAATATTATATTAGGGGCTCTATTTTATTTTAGTAGGGTGTGGATATGTGAGGCTCGTCTCTTACGGTAGGTGACAATAGAATGCAACTATTTGTCGTTTATAATATACAAACCATAAATCCCACAACATTTAACACAATAAAACTAATGAAAAAAATAGAAAACCTAGCGCAAAAGGCGTTGGATTACCATAAGAAATATCCGCAAGGAAAAATTAGCATTAAGCCGACTAAGTCGATGCGCGGCGTCAAAGATTTATCGTTGGCCTATTCTCCGGGTGTGGCTGTGCCCTGCCTTGAGATTGCGGAAAATCCCGAAACCATCTACGATTACACCTCCAAAGGAAACCTAGTTGCCGTTATCTCAAACGGAACAGCTGTTCTGGGGCTTGGAAATATTGGTGCCGCTGCTAGTAAACCCGTAATGGAGGGTAAGGCAGTGCTGTTCAAAAAACTTTCGGGGATTGACTCTTACGACATCGAAATTTCAAACAATAATGTAGACGAAGTGGTCAATATTATATCATCTATCGCTGTAACTTTCGGGGGTATAAACCTTGAAGATATCAAGGCGCCAGAGTGTTTTGAGATAGAGCGCAAACTAATCGAGAAATGCGACATTCCTATTATGCACGACGACCAACACGGCACGGCAATAGTTACCTCTGCGGGGCTACTGAACGGTGCTGAGGTAGCGGGCAAAAGACTAGAAGATATCAAATTAGTTGTTAATGGCGCTGGAGCTGCTGCAATTGCCTGTTCTGAACTCTATTTGCACCTTGGAGTCAAACGCGAAAACCTCGTGATGTGCGACAGTCAAGGAGTTATCAGAGCCGACCGAGATAAGTTGACTAACGAGAAATTGAAGTTTGCAACTACGCGTGACATTCACACACTTGCCGAGGCTCTAAATGGAGCAGATATGTTTTTAGGAGTGTCTAAAAAAGACGTTCTTACTGAAGATATGCTATTAACTATGGCGGAAAATCCTATTGTTTTTGCCTTGGCAAATCCTGACCCTGAAATAGCGTACGATAAGGCAATGGCGTGTCGTGGAGACATAATTTTCGCAACTGGTCGCAGTGATTATCCTAACCAGGTTAACAATGTATTGGGGTTCCCGTATATATTCCGTGGAGCGCTCGATACTCGTGCTACTCGCATAAATATCGAGATGAAGGTAGCGGCAGCGCGCGCAATAGCGGCGTTGGCGAAAGAGCCTATGACTGAGGCGGTTAAGAAGTTGTATCACATTGACGAGATAACTTTCGGCAGGGGTTATATCATTCCCGAGCCACTTGATAGGCGTTTGTTGACTCGTGTTTCGGTGGCAGTAGCCAAAGCCGCAATCGCGACGGGAGTAGCGCGCCAGCCTATATTAGATTGGGATGAGTACGAGACATCATTAGTCCGATTTTTATAACGAAGGCAACTAACCAACTACACAAATAGCAGCCTTTTAGCCTGCGAGCCAAAGGTGCCAACGGCACTCGAGTTTTTCCCCAGCGGAGGCTCGGTGGCAACGCCACTTGAAGATTGCCTGTCGGGGGTCTCC
>CAMQUV010000205.1 GCA_947037995.1 uncultured Rikenellaceae bacterium | reverse complement strand
CCACTACCCCAAATGCTCTACCTGCCAAAAAGCTATTAAATGGCTCAATGACAATAATATAGAGTTTGAGTCACGACATATAATCGAAAATAATCCGACCAAAGAAGAACTTTCTAAATGGGTCGGAATAAGCGACATACCGGTTGCTAAACTATTTAATACTAGCGGACTTCGATACCGCGCGCTCAACCTAAAGGACAAAGTAAAAACAGCTCCAACTCAAGAGCTCATAGAGATACTTGCATCTGAGGGAATGCTAGTCAAACGACCATTGGTAATCACCGACAAGACCGTTCTAGCAGGATTTAAAGAACAGCAGTGGAAAGAAGCGCTGCTATAAAAAACACTACGTTATGGCACTGAACAATAGGGAATTAAGCTGGCTTGATTTCAACGAAAGAGTACTGCAAGAGGCCACTGACACCAGTGTCCCTCTACTGCAGCGCATTCGATTTCTGGGTATTTTCTCAAATAATCAAGACGAATTCGTGAAAGTGCGAGTGGCTAACCTTATTCGACTTTGCCAAAATAAAGAGACCGATAAAATAAAATTTACAGGGGGATACACTGCTGCAGAACTCCTACCACTGGTCGACAAAAGGTTAAGCAAAACCAAACACAGATTCACACGCGTTTACAACTCTTTACTCAAAGGATTGGAACAAAACGGAATCTCAATTCTAAACGAACATCAACTTTCGCCCGAGCAGGAGCTTTTTGTACGAGATTATTACACCAACGTAATAAGCCCACGACTGGTGCCACTGATTGTGCGTAAGAGTGTCAATATTCCGTTCCTCGAAGACTGGAACGTCTACCTCGGAGTGAAAATGAACTGCGGAAAATCCACGAGATACGCCATTATTCATATACCAACTAGCTCGGCTTGCCCTAGGTTTGTGGTGCTACCATCCGAATCTGCGGCGAAAACGGAGGTTATGTTCATTGATGATATAATTAGATTTGTGCTCGACGAAATATTCTTTATGTTTCGATACCAAAAGATTGAGGCATACTCGTTCAAATTCTCGCGCGATGCGCAACTTATGATTGAGGATGATTTCTCTAAATCGCTGCTCGAAAAAATGGAAGAAGGCATAACAAATCGTATGCACGGAAAACCTGTACGTTTGGTGTATGACAAAGATATGCCTGCGGATTTACTCGAACTTATAGCCAAAAAACTGGGACTTCGCGACCCCGAACGTATAGACGAAAGCGAGAGATATAATATGCTTAGCGACTTTATGAAATTCCCTAAAGTGCGCCCCGACCTTGAAAATCAAAATCCAGAACCCCTGTTTCACAAGCTGATTAATCCGAATAACAGTTTTCTGAAGAACCTGAGAACACGCGACATTCTACTATGCTATCCGTATCACACGTTCACTCACCTGATTGATTTTTTGCGCGAGGCGGCCATCGACCCACAAGTTGAGCGAATATATATTACATTGTACCGTACTGCCGAACGCTCGAAAGTGATAAATGCACTGGTTAATGCTGCCAAAAATGGGAAAGAGGTTATAGCAATGATTGAGCTAATGGCACGCTTTGACGAGGAGCAGAACGTTGCTAGCACTGATTTCTTGCAACGCGCAGGGGTCAAAGTCATACACGGCACGCCTTCGCTCAAGGTGCATAGTAAAACTATTTTGGTGGAACGGCGCGAGGGCAAAAATATTAGAGGTTACAGCTACATAGGCACAGGTAATTTCAATGAAAACACTGCTAAAATTTACAGTGATTTCGGGCTTTTCACAACCAACAAACCCATTGTCGAGGATATGCGCAAGATGTTCGACTTCTTGCTAAATACTCATAAACACCACAATTACAGCGAATTACTTGTTGCGCCCTACGATATGCGCGACAAAATAGACAAGCTAATCAACCAAGAAATAGCGAATAAAAAGAGGGGTAAACCAGCCTATATACACGCAAAATTCAACAGCCTAACAGACGAACGAATGGCACAAAAGCTCTACAAAGCCAGCCAAGAGGGCGTAGAAATCCGCCTTATCGTCAGGGGTGCTTGCTGCTTGATGCCAAAGGTTACGGGGGTAAGCGACAACATTGAGGTTATATCGATTGTTGACAAATATTTGGAACACGCCAGGATGATGATTTTCGCGAATGGTGGCAGTGATAAGCATTTTATACTTTCGGCCGATTTGATGACTCGAAACCTCGATAGGCGGGTGGAAATCGGGGTACCTATATATGATAACTCAATTAAAAAGCTTCTATCAAAATATTTCGACACCCAATGGAAAGACAACGTAAAGGCGCGTTCTCTGGAGCTCTGTGGCGACAATAAATATGTCAAAACCAGCTCCGAAAATCACCATCGAGCGCAAGACGAGCTCTACACAATACTGAGCCCAAAAAACATATAAATACATAGTAATATTATGACTACTCAAACAATTGCCGCTATTGACATCGGTTCAAATGCTATAAGATTAATGGTCTCGAATGTTGAAATTTACAGGGAAAATAGCATTAAAAAAGTGGCGATGATACGCGTACCAATACGACTTGGGGAGGATGTATTTTCGCACAAATCTATATCTTCCGACAAAATTGCGAGGCTAAAAGACGCTATGAGTGGCTTTGCTTCGTTGATGAAGGCCTACGAAGTTAAGCTATACCGAGCCTGCGCCACATCGGCTATGCGCGAGGCCGAAAACAGTCAACAAGTTTTGTGCGAGATTAAGAATTGCTGCGACATTGATATTGATATTATTTCGGGAACGGAGGAGGCAGATTTGATTTTCGCGGCGGGAGAATCGCAGACGATTATGGAACCGGGGAAAAGCTATATGTATATAGATGTTGGAGGCGGTAGCACGGAAGTAATTGTGTATAGCGGCAATCAGAAGGTTAAGTCTCATTCGTTCGAACTGGGCACTGTAAGGATGCTTTCGGGCAACGTTGATAAGGAGATGGACAACTATAAGAGTTGGTTGAAAAAACAGACTTTAAAATACTCTCCTATTGCGATTATAGGTTCGGGAGGCAACATTAATAAGATACAACGACTTGTGGGCAAAAAAGACAGAGAATCGGTCTCATCTGCGGAGTTAAAGGTGATTTACGACACGTTAAAACTGATGTCTTACGAGCAGCGCGTGGAGACATTATCACTCAACCAATATAGGGCTGACGTTATTCTACCTGCTGCCAAAATCATCCATACGGCGT
>CAMQUV010000204.1 GCA_947037995.1 uncultured Rikenellaceae bacterium | reverse complement strand
TATATTCAGAATCTGACACACATCTTGATTGTCGATCCACTTTTGTAGGCTCTTGTTGTTTCCCTGTTGGCAAATTTCGTCTACTTTATTGACGAAGACTTCAAACTTTGCTACCAAAGTATCAAAAGTGCTCTTCTCGATATTAATTATTTCCATGTTTTTATCAACTTTTTTTTAATGCGTTTATACTAATTTTTTGGGGAGTTGCGCAACTCGTCAGTGCAAAAGAAGTGTGTATATCTGGGATTTGCAAGCATATACTGGTTGGTGACATCATTTGACACCGTTTGACATGAGGTGACACGAAGCAATTGAAATAAGAAGTGGTAAAACAATGACTTTTATAGTGGCTAAGAGGAAGTGCATTTAAAAATATGGCTATGCAAAATAGGGTAGGTTAAACCTGTTGTATTAATGGTTGAATAGAAAAATGAGGAACATTAAAGACAACGATTCGCAGGGCTGTGATTTATTATGTTTTGTAGATATTACCACCTATTATTGCACCCTAAACAGAACAGTAGTAACCAAATTTTAAATTATGAAACAGCAACAACAAAACCACCCAAGCTACTTGGATTATATCATCCATTTTTGGCGAGAAGACCAAGTGGAGCCATTCACACCAGTGCAGAGTAGATTATATTTTCTGCTTCTGCAAATCAGTAATACCAACCATTGGGCGAAAGAAATTTTAGTAGGCGATATGATTATATCATCGAGATTGGGCGTGTCGCTCAATACATTTCGAAGGGCAAGAACAGCACTGCAAGAACGAGGATTAATCATTTTTGAGATAGGCGGAAAAGGACACGCTCATAAATCAAGGGTTCAACTTAGGATGTCGACTAGGGTTCAGTCTAGCAGTCAATCTAGTATTCAAAATTTGACAGGTTTATATAATAGGAATATAGATAATAAGATAAAGAATAAGAGTTTTAATAAAGAATTTAATACATATCAAAGTGATTTCGATTAACATAGCCCAAATAGCCGATGAGATGAAAAAAGAGGGAGATGTTGCGATGAATAAGATTTTGACTCGTAGGTTTCGGCTTAGAGTGACCTATGACCAATTCACACAGCTTTTTGCTCAATCGGCAAATTACATTCTTAGGATAAATGGATTTAGCCATAATTTTATTGTTGATAACCGTAACGAATCAACATTGAAACAACTGCATTTATATCTAGCCCAAAGTGAACAATTTGCAGGAGATTTACGCAAAGGGATAATGTTGCAAGGGCGTTATGGATGTGGCAAATCGCTCCTAATGGAGAGCTATGCCCATTTGCAAAACTACCTAATCAAACGGTATGAGGTTTATACTTTCCCTCTACTCACATTTACGACATCTAATTTTCTTTGCACGGAAATCGCTAAAAATGGCGTTCTGCCTTGTGCTAAAAGAGCATTTGTAATTGATGAGTTCGGCAGAGAGCCTAAATCGGTAATGGATTTTGGCAATACTTACAATCCAATGGCGGAGTTAATATCGGTGCGTGCAGACAAACCGACTATCACTCATGGGACTACAAATTTTACGCTTGAGACACTTACGAGTGATGGGTTTTACGGTTCAATGATTGGCGATAGGCTTCGAGCTATGTTTAACTTCATAGTCCTAGATGGTGGGTCGAGGCGGATGTGATAATGTTCAGTTTTTATGACGTTAGCGCACAGGGATATTTACAAGAAATACCATAGCTTATTAGGGTATTTTTTTTAACGCATCACAAGTGAAGCTAAAAATAACCCGAATAAGCAAAGGGGTATCCCCTCTTGACTCCCCAATGGCAACGTATTGCCAAAAGATAATAATCACAATAATTAATGCTAAATTTTCACAATTTATGGGATATGCAGTAGTACATCTTGAAAAGGCAAAAGGTTCAGACAGCGGAATGTCTGCCCACATTGAGCGCACCGTTGCACCGAAGAATGCGGACGATAGTCGCACCCATCTCAATCAGGAAATGATAACTTTTCCAAATGACGTAAGCAATCGTACAGAGGCAATTCAACACCGTTTGGATAACGCAGGGCTTGCACGAAAAATTGGAACCAACCAAGTACGAGCTATCCGCATTATGCTTACGGGTACGCACGAAAACATGGTGCAAATTGAAGGCGCAGGTAAATTAGATAAATGGTGTAACGATAATCTTGATTGGTTGCGTACGACATACGGAACTGAAAACCTTGTATCGGTAGTGTTACACCTCGATGAAAAAACGCCACATATTCACGCCACGGTTGTTCCAATAGTCACCACTGAGCGCACAAAGCGTAAGCGAGAAGAGGTCGCTAAGAAGAAATATCGTACTAAGAGTAGCAGCGCACCACGACTATGTGCAGATGAAGTGATGAGTCGGGTAGCACTCAAAGGTTATCAAGATTCTTATGCTCAAGTAATGGCTAAGTATGGTCTGAATCGTGGCATTGTGGGGTCTGAGGCGAAGCATATATCAACGTCACAACATTACCGAGATTTGGTTCTGCAATCGCAGGATATTCAGGTGGATATATCGAAACAATCGGCGAAACTTGCTAAAGTAAAGGCGGACACGAGTAAGGAGCAGTTCAAAAACTCAGCGGCTGGATTGGGTTCAAAAGTGTTGGATGGAGCGAGTTCGTTGTTTGGCACTTCTCGTTTGGCTAGAATTGAGCAAGAGAATGAGCGGTTGAGAGCCGATATTACAGGCGCACGACATGAAATTGAGAATGTGAAACAGCAAGCGCAAAAGCAGTTTGAGGAGTTCAAGCGAAAAGAGCAGGTGTTGGAGCATCAGAAATCGGAGTTACAAGCAACGATCGACAAGATTACAGAGCTATTTCCAAAGGTTATTGAATTACTTCGGATAGAGCAGTTGTGTCGTATGATTGGGTTCACAGGCGAGCTTTTAAAGAGGTTGTTGAACATGGAGAGGGTCAGCTTTTGGGGACAGGTTTATTCGCCTAAACAAACGCGTAAGTTTACAACCAGCCCGACGAGCCAAATCCTACCAAAATAATGTCGAAAATTGACGGCAGCACACACTGAACAACTTATGTTATAACTGCGAAATCACGTACCACGATGGCAACAATCATCGTTTCCGCAGAGGGCGTGGGGTGTAGAGGGTTTTGCTTTCTTCATGTCATTTAGACTTTTGTAAGCGTGTGTTTACCTAGTGTAGAGAGCATGTAACCCTGAGTGTGAAGCGTTTTGATGGCTACT
>CAMQUV010000203.1 GCA_947037995.1 uncultured Rikenellaceae bacterium | reverse complement strand
GAATCGGTGCAATGACTGACTTCTCGGCACTTATATCTAACCCGAAACTTATGCTTATTGGTGCCGCGGCACAATTCGGTATATTCGGAGCATATATGGCATCACTCGCCCTTGGATTCTCGGCTGCAGAGGCTGGTGCTATTGGTATTATTGGTGGAGCCGATGGCCCTACTGCTATATTCCTGAGCTCTAAACTTGCGCCAGAACTTATGGGAGCAATCGCTATCTCGGCGTACTCTTATATGGCACTCGTGCCGGTGATTCAACCACCTATTATGAATATGCTTACCTCTAAAAAAGAAAAACTTATTCGTATGAAACCACCACGTCAAGTGTCGGAACGCGAAAAAATCCTTTTCCCTATTATTGGTATGTTGCTAACTACTTTCCTGGTACCATCGGGACTTCCACTTCTTGGAATGCTTTTCTTTGGTAACCTATTGAAAGAATCTGGTGTTACAAGAAGACTGGCCAATACCGCTTCAAACACTCTTATTGATATAGTTACGATACTTCTAGGACTTACTGTTGGGGCTTCTACGCAGGCTACAACATTCCTAACACCTGATTCACTTAAGATTTTCGCTTTGGGAGCAGGTTCATTTATTATCGCTACTATTTCTGGAGTACTGTTTGTTAAACTACTTAACATTTTCCTTAAAGAGGGTAACAAAATCAACCCACTTATTGGAAACTCTGGTGTCTCGGCTGTGCCTGACTCGGCTAGAGTCTCGCAAGAGGTCGGACAACATTATGACAAATCTAACTTCCTGCTTATGCACGCTATGGGACCAAACGTCGCGGGCGTTATAGGCTCGGCTGTTGCAGCTGGGATACTACTTGGATTCCTGTCGTAAGTTTACACTTATATATATGTATGCAAAACGCTGCCTTGAGCAACGTTGTGTGTATAGATATTAATAATATTTCCCTCGCTAAAGTTTTAGTGGGGGATTTTTGTGTTTTTGGTGTATGGCTGAGAATGAATTACATTAGGGTTTAGAGGGTTAGCTATATTTTTTTTGCATTTTTTTTGCACAGTAATTTTATTATCGCTACCTTTGCGCTCTGCTTTGTGTACTATCCCGATACATAAGGCTTTGACAAACATCGGGATGTTTTATAAATCAATTTATTAACCAACATTTTATTACAATGTCAGGACTTATTGGAAAAAAAATCGGAATGACTTCCGTTTTCAGTGCCGAGGGGAAAAATATCCCATGCACTGTTATCGAAGCTGGTCCCTGTGTAGTTACGCAAATTCGTACAATCGAAAAAGACGGTTACAATGCCGTACAACTTGCCTATGACGACAAAAAAGAGAAAAACACCAGCAAACCAATGTTAGGCCACTTCGCGAAAGCGAATACTACGCCTAAACACAAACTGGCCGAATTTGAACCCTTCGCTAATGAAACTAACCTCGGTGACGTATTCACTGCTGACGTAATCCTTGAGGATGCGTGGGTAGACGTTACAGGTATTTCTAAAGGTAAAGGTTTTCAAGGAGTTGTCAAAAGACACGGATTCGCAGGAGTCGGTGGACAAACTCACGGACAGCACAACAGACTACGTCACCCAGGGTCACTTGGGGCATCTTCTTGGCCTTCACGCGTGCGTAAAGGGATGAGAATGGCCGGACGTACTGGTGGTGACCAAGTTAAAGCACTTAACCTTAAAGTACTTAAAGTTATCCCAGAAAACAATCTTATTCTTGTCAAAGGCTCTATACCAGGAGCGAAAGGCTCTTACGTTATTATCGAGCAGTAACCTATGGAAATTATTATCAAAAACCTAAAGGGCGAATCTACAGCGAATAAAGTAACCCTTGCAGACAACATCTTTGCGATTGAACCTAACCAACACGCTATCTATCTCGACGTGAAACAATTCCTTGCGATGCAAAGACAAGGTACTCACAAGTCGAAACAACGTAGCGAAATTTCTGGCTCAACCAAAAAACTCAAAAAACAAAAAGGTACTGGTGGAGCTCGTTGTGGCTCTGCAAAATCTCCTATCTTTAGAGGTGGAGGTAGAGCATTCGGTCCAGTTCCTAGATTCTACGGTTTCAAACTTAACAAAAAACTTAAACAACTTGCTAGAAGATCGGCTCTTTCTCTGAAAGCTGCTGAACAAGCTATTATAGTTGTGGACAACCTTAAATTTGAAACGCACAAAACCAAAGAATACCTTACAGCTGCGAAAGCGCTTGGTTTCGAAGGCAAAAAAGTGCTTATCGTGCTTAATGACAGCGAACCTACGGCTATCCTTGCTTCACGTAATGTGAAAAAAGTGAAAGTTGTCGATGTGACCTCACTTAACACGTATGACGTGATGAACGCTAACTTTATTCTTATGGGTACGGGCTCGGTTGATTCAATCAATCAATTGCTTGCATAAGTTTTAAAAGTAGAATCTTATATATAACACAATCAAGAAATTTAATTCAATGAATATAATTATTAAACCTATACTTACTGAGAAAATGACCCTGCGTGGTGAAAAACTCGGAGAATACGGGTTTATTGTACAGCCAAAAGCTAATAAACTCCAAATTAAAACTGCCATTGAACAACACTTCGGTGTTTCGGTTGATAGAGTTAACACTATGAATTATAACGGGAAAAATAAAAGCCGTTATACTAAAGGTGGATTCATCAAAGGCAGAACTAATAAATTTAAAAAAGCTATCGTTACTCTTCGTAACGGTGACGCAATTGACTTCTACAGTAATATCTAATAAATAATGGCAGTAAAAAAATTCAAGCCCACAACTCCTGGGCAGAGACACAAAATTATTGGCACCTTTGACGATATTACAGCGTCAAAACCAGAAAAATCTCTCACTCAGCCCCTTTGGAGCAGAGGAGCTGGTCGTAACAATACAGGTAAAATGACTATGCGCTACCTCGGCGGTGGTCACAAGAAAATGTATCGTCTTATTGACTTCCTTAGAGACAAAGAAAACGTTGTTGGTACCGTTACTACCATCGAATACGATCCGAATAGAACGGCTCGTATAGCCCTTATCACTTACACTGATGGCGAAAAACGTTATATAGTTGCGCCTAACGGACTTACCGTTGGTCAAAAAATTCAAAGCGGTCGCAACGTCGCTCCTGAAGTAGGTAATACTCTTTTTCTTTCAGATATACCGCTTGGTACTATGATTCACTGTATTGAACTACAGCCGGGTCGTGGTGCACAGCTGGCTAGATCTGCA
>CAMQUV010000202.1 GCA_947037995.1 uncultured Rikenellaceae bacterium | reverse complement strand
GCACCCGGAGATGTTCTATACCTGAATATAGAACAAACCCCGACAGGCCTTCGAAAGCAGAAATCAAACATAAGGCGCAAACTGCAGGCTTTGACTCCTAAACAATTGACAACCAAACAACGCCAATTGCAAATCTCCGATTTGCATCAGTCGAGAGCCGCCCCCACGGCGCAGACTGAAACTGGTATTTCAGCCTCACCTCGGCTCTCGATACCAGAAGAAAACATCCAACCCCGAGAGGCAATAAAAAGGGGGAAATGGCCGTAAATTACTACATAACACCCGATAATACCACCTCACATTTGCACCTTAACGAACTCTTTACTAATTTTACACCCACAAAAACCATCCACAACCTATAATTTAAACACCCAAAATGATACTTCCTATATACGTTCAAGGAGCTGAGGTGCTACGCAAAGAGAGCATCGAGATAACTCCTGAGTTTCCCGAACTCAAAAAAATAATAACCAATATGTTCGACACTATGTACGGTGCCGACGGAATCGGACTTGCTGCGCCACAAGTTGGGAAACTTATAAAACTTTTTATTGTTGACCTTACCGAATTTGAAGGCGATGAAGATATGCCTAACAACAACCCCGAACTTACTACAAAAATATTTATAAACCCCTCTATAACTACACATAGTGACCAAATTTGCACTTTCAAAGAAGGATGCCTCAGCGTGCCGGGGATTAACGAAATTGTCGAAAGAGCCGAAAATATTACCGTCGAATATCTTGACGAAAACTTTAACCCACACATAGAAACTTTCTCAGGTATGTGGGCTAGAGTCATTCAACACGAATACGAACACCTTGGGGGGAAACTGTTTGTCGACTCTGTTGCGCAAATCAGAAAACAAATGATAGCATCGAAACTATCCTCTATGGCTAAAGGAAAGTATAAAGCTCACTACAAAACTCGCTAAATGAAAATCCTGCCTATTCTCGACAGATATATTATAAAAAAGTTCCTTAGCACTTACTTCTTTGCTATCGCGCTCATTATTGTTATCATTATAATATTTGATGCAGCCGAGAAAATGGACGACTTCCTCGAGGCACACGCACCATTTAGCGAAATTATGTTTGGGTACTACCTGAACTTTATACCCTACTTTGTAAACCAATTTAGCGGACTGTTTACATTCGTTGCTGTTATATTCTTTACCTCGAAACTTGCCTACGATACCGAAATTATTGCGATGCTTAGTAGCGGTATGTCGTTTCGACGAATCCTTAGACCGTACTTTATTGCGGCTACGCTAATCGCTGGACTATCTATGTTCCTAAATCTTGTGCTTATACCGCACGCGAACGAAAGACGTATAAAATTTGAAACCGAATACACCAAGAAAAATCGAAAAGCACACGAAGCATACGAAGAATATATTAATCGACAAATTAATGATAGCACGTTCGTCTACATCAAAGGATTTAATGGCATAAGCAACAGAGCTAACTACTTTGTTCTCGAAACTTTTAAAGGAGGCGCAATTATCAGCTCGCTCGAAGCGGCTCAAGCTAATTTTAACTCCGAAACGAAATCGTGGAGCGCTTCTAAATACCTGCATAGAACATTTGACTCACTAGGGAACGAAAAACTCTTGAAAAGTGAAACGAAACTCGATACAGTTATAAACCTAACCTCCGAAGAGCTATCAAGAACAGCTGACCTTATACAAACAATGACAGGGTCGGAACTCAACCAATTTATAAAACAACAAGTAGCCAAAGGCTCTGACCTTGTCGCGATTTTCCAAATCGAAATGCACTCCAGATATGCCTACCCAATATCGACGTTCATACTTACGCTTATCGGCGTATCACTCTCCTCACGTAAGGTACGAGGGGGAACCGGACTGCACATAGGCGTTGGTATCGGACTGTGCTTCTCTTATATCGTACTGATGAGATTCGTAGGGGAATTTGCCAAAAGTGGGGCGCTGCCTGTGGCAGTGGCTATATGGATGCCGAACATTATATACCTAATTGTTGGAATATATCTCTACATAAAAGCGCCTAAATAAGCCCGCAAAACACCCAAATCATACTACCAAATACAACTCAACCATAATCACTATGACACAAAAACCCTGGCTACTCGGAAAAACAATTGACGAACTTACACAAATAGCCATAGAACTTGGTATGCGAAGATTTCTCGGAGCGCAACTAGCCGAATGGATATATAAAAAAAAGGTCACCTCGTTTGACCAAATGACAAACCTTTCTGTCAAATTTCGTGAAATTATTGCCGAAAAATATGACGTCGGTGGGTTCCAACCATCACAAGTACATACATCGGTCGATGGTACCGAAAAAATCCTTTTCCCTTCACTTTTTGGAGGCGAAATCGAATCAGTATATATACCCGATAAAGACCGTGCAACACTCTGTATTAGCTCGCAAAGAGGATGCCGTATGGGATGCAAATTCTGCCTCACAGGAACTATGGGATTCAAACATAACCTCTCTGCAGGGGAAATTATTGGACAAATCCTGCGTATAGAAAAGTCAAGCTCACTCACAAATGTTGTGCTTATGGGTATGGGCGAACCGCTCGATAATCCCGAAGTGTTCAAAGCTCTCGAGATAATGACAGCTGCCTGGGGATTCGCTTGGAGCCCTACCAGAATTACACTCTCTACAATTGGAGTTATAGCGACACTCCAAAAATTCCTAGACCAAACAAAAGTACACCTAGCTGTCTCGCTACACAATCCTATCGAAAGCGAACGAGAAACGATGATGCCGGCGCAACGCAAAAACAAACTGTCCGACATTCTGAACCTACTACGCAAACAAGACTTTGCACACCAACGTAGACTCAGCTTTGAATATATTATGTTTGATGGAATTAATGATACCGCCGAACACCTTGGCGAACTCAAAAGGCTACTCAAACCACTCGAATGTAGAGTAAACCTTATACGTTTTCACGCTATACCGGGAAGCACGTATAAAGGTAGCCCTAATAGTAAAATCAATGAATTTAACCTCGCACTCAATGCCGCTGGTATCAGAACTACTACGCGCTCGTCAAGAGGTGAAGATATATTTGCAGCTTGCGGAATGCTTGCAAACTAACCAAAAGTAATCGCCTAACTAACTCTATCAATTTGGGTTGGTTGGTTGGTTGGTAATTGCGGCCTGTCGTGCTGATTTGTTCAGCCGCGCCGGTGCTAACAGCACTCGAAGCAATAGGGCGGGCGCTGGCT
>CAMQUV010000201.1 GCA_947037995.1 uncultured Rikenellaceae bacterium | reverse complement strand
GCGAAGCTAAGAATATCGAAGGCCTTCCCCAGCCGGAGATGTTCTAAAGAACAACGCCGACAGGCCTTCTAATCCAAACTAAACACTTGGGTGATATTAGCCCGCGAGCCTGACTTCGTGTGCTGTTAGCACCCTCGCCTAGCGGAGGCGAGCAATACTAGATTGCACCTACACAGGCTTTTACTCAACCTACCAGATACAACCCACAAAGCCAATAGGCAATTAAAATAGGTAATGAACCCCCTTCGCTACAAAATATACCAAACTCGTAAGCCAGATTATCGCACAGATAATCTAGCAAGACATCATCACCCACTTGTAAAACATAGCAAGAATTAATTGTATAATAATATTAAATTATATCATTATGAATATTGAATTACATAAATCTAACTATCGAGCCGATAACTACATATAATTCGACAATATCATCAATAGCAACTACCGCGTCATCAAAATTAGTGTTTAATGGCTTCAATATTACTTTCGAGGGGTCCTCGTGTTTTCGGATAACTCTCAGAGTTTCAATACGTTCAGCACCAGATTTGAGGAGACAAAAATATGTTTCTCCGAATAATATGACATCACGATTTTCAATTCTTTTACAGGCAACGATATCTCCCGAGCGCAGTTTGGGCTGCATACTTTCGCCAAAAACGGGTCTATAAAAGGTACAATCGTTGAAAGGGCGAAAGTCGATTCTGAAATCAGGTTGCTCCTCCGTCACGTCAACAAGGCAATTCGCGGCGGCGTTCGCGATAGGTTTATTATAGAATGGCACACCGCTCGGTGGGTTGCTAGCGCTATTTATGAGCCTTGTAACGTGAGCAGGTAGTTGCGCTATGGCAGTCTCTTCGTCACAAAACATTTCCCCCTCGTTGTTGGAGAGCCATTTTAGGTTAACGTGCAGTTTTTCAACAAGCCGCTGCCTGTTTCTTTCCGTAAGCACAATCACCCCGTTCTCAATCAACGAAATTGTGTTTTGTCCAACTCCCAGTATTTCAGCGAGTTGCTTCTGAGTAAAGCCCAGGTACTTTCTTATTTTAGCTATATTATGCATAAATTTATCATTTAATGATTGTCAATTGATAATTTATTCTTATATTTGCAGTGTTAAAACATTGCAACATATAAATAATCATCTAATTGCGAAGATACAAAAACTCTAGTTAGTATGCAAATAAGGGTGCATTTTTACAAAACACATTGTAGTCAGACTATAAACATATATCATAAAATATCAATGAACATAAACAGCATACACATCAAAGAAATACGCGATTCCATCGAACTACTCGAAGCTCGATACTGGTCACTGAGTGAGAGCGGCGACCACAAAGCGCTTTCAGCACTAGAGCGATGCATCGAGTTACGTATGCGATTACTAGGGATAGACGGCAAGAAGGAACTCGAGTGCACCGAGCCCGGAAAACCAACGTCGTCCACTACAAAATTAGATTTAACCAAACTTTCAGAAACAACCTTAACCGAGGTTCTGGGCGCAATAAAAGATTAGCAGGGAAAATAAATTTATTTTCCAAGTACAATTTTTTAATTTAACAATTACAATTTACTAATAAAATCTACGCAGAATGCAGGAGCCTTCATTTTGCAACATAGTTACAGAGGCTCATAAAAAATTAACCCACCCACTAACAATGCAATACATTATTGAAACACAGACGAACCATACAGATAAACAAACAGGCGGTACTAGACGAATATAATCGCCGCGGCGTAGGCACCTTTGCCGAGATTATATCTCCCGATATTGAGATGAGCGATTTCCACAAGACCTACTACACATTGCTAAGCGAATTTGCAAGCAAGCGCATTCATCGTTTAATCGTATCGGTCCCACCCCAACACGGCAAATCAATGGGCGCAAGCAACATTCTCCCGGCCTTCCTACTCGGATTAAACCCCGATTTACGCATAGTAATCGGCAGTTACTCATTTTCGCTAGCACGTCGTTTTGGCCAAGGGATTCAGCGCGTAATAAACGAAAAAAAATACCAAGAACTGTTCCCCGGCACGGCACTCAAGGGGACAAACAAGGGGCAAACCGAGAGCTCATCGACACAGCGCACAGCCGACGCGTTCGACATCGTAGGCAAAAAAGGGGGCGTCCGACTAGTTGGCAGAGAGTGCTCACTAACAGGACACAGAGTAGACATAATGATACTCGACGATTTATACAAGGACGCAATGGAGGCAAATTCACCATTAATTCGCGAGAACATCTGGCAGTGGTATACAACTGTCGTTCGAACGAGGATGCACAATGATTCGCAAGAATTGATAGTCTTCACAAGGTGGCACGAAGACGATTTAATTGGGCGAATTTCAAAGAGCGAGCAGGTGGTAACGATTAATAATTTGAGTCAACTATCAACTTTACCCGAACGCGCTTGGGCGTACGTGAATTTCGAAGCGATAAAAGATAGCCCAAAGAGCAACATCGACCCCCGGACAATGGGCGAAGCACTATGGCCATCTCGACACAGCGCTCAGCTTTTAATGGAGCGTAAGTCGCTTGATTCTAAGACATTCAGCGCATTATACCAGGGCAATCCTAAGAGTTCGGAGGGTCTTTTATACGGCGAATTCGAAACTTACAATACATTGCCGACCACCATCATACGTCGCGCAAATTACACCGACACAGCCGACACTGGCAAGGACTATTTATGCTCGATTAATTATTGCACAACGACCGATGGGCTTATCTATGTGACCGACGTAACATACACCCAAAAGTCGATGGAACATACCGAGGTGGAGGTATCCCAGATGCTTTTGCGCGATGGAATTACGTTAGCACTAATCGAGAGTAACAATGGGGGCAGGGGGTTTGCCCGTTCATTAACGAGATTAATAGGGTCAAAGCAGTATATTGACATTCGCTACCAACACCAGCGCAACTCAAAAGAGGCACGCATACTAAGCAACGCGACAGCATTGCAACGTTTAGTACGATTTCCGGTCGACTGGAAATCACGCTGGGGAGAATTTGCGCGCGATTTAGGTTCATTCAAGCGACTGTTCAACGCCAACGAACACGATGACACTGCCGACGCTCTTACGGCGATAGTTGAGTTTGAATCGGAGAATCAGGGTAAAATAAAACGCGTAAGTTTTTTTGGGAAATAATAACCAATAAACAAAACATTAAAACAATGAAAAACACAAATCAGAGCCTTCTGCAACACATTTGCAGTAGGTTTAGG